>NZ_FYBS01000011.1:0-110221 GCF_900186185.1 Listeria sp. ILCC797 | reverse complement strand
TTGACTTTGCTAGCTTGTTTCTTACTTTTTTTGGAAACATCTTTTTGTTTCCTGTCCTATGAATTGATTGGTGAAACATCTGTTTCATCGCTTTTTCATCTTCGTTTTGTTCAGTTTTCAAAGGTCATAATTTGCCGCATTTTTGAAAAGCAACTGGCTTTTTGCGACTTTTAAATCATATCATCTAAACGCTTGCCTGTCAACATTTTTTTGAATTAATTTAATTTCAAAAACAATTGATTAGTAGCGCCGAAAACTAATATATCAATTTTAAATGAAGATGTCAACAAGTTTATGCATAAAAATGCGAGAAAATATTTTTTTCACCATTTCTAAGGCAAACTAGGCTTTAAAATCCCCTTTTCCGCATAAAAATTAATCATTTTATGCAAAACAAAAATCACCTATTTTTAAAATAGGTGATTTTATTTTTTATTTTTCGCTTTACATTCAGGACATAACCCATAAACTTCTAAACGATGTTTGTTAATTTCATACCCTGTAACATGGGAGGCAAAATGCTCGACTTCATCTAGACCTGGATAATGGAAATCAACAATCTTTCCACATTCATCGCATATAGCATGATAATGGTTAGAAGTAGAAAAATCAAATCGGCTTGAAGCGTCGCCATATGATAATTCCTTAATTAATCCTGCATCTCTAAATACGCGTAAGTTATTGTAGACTGTTGCAACACTCATATTTGGAAAATCACCTTCAAGTGCCTTGTATATTTCGTCGGCAGTTGGATGAATATGTGAATTAATTAAGAACTCAAGTATAGCATGACGTTGAGGAGTAATTCGTACTCCTGACTGTTTTAGAATATCTATTGACTCTTTTAAATGAGTGTTAGACACCGTCATGCACTCCTTCCTTTAAATGATAACTTTCTTATATTTTAACGGAAATGTTCATAAGCTGTCAATACAACGATTTAATATCCTCTATTTAAGTTGATTTCATTCTGCACGGTTTTGCCTGCTTTAAACTTCTCTAGACTATCAAGCCAGATTTCCATGCTGCGATTAATATATTGATCGGTATGTCCAGATACGTGTGGGGTCATTGTGACATTTGTAGCTGTCCAAATCGGGCTTTCAGTCGCCAGCGGTTCCTCGGGGTAGACGTCGAGATAGAAATGGCGAATGGTTTTTTCAGCGATGACTTTTTCTAAAATGGCGCTTTCTATAGCGTTTCCACGACCGATGTTGATGAATACGGCGCTCTTCGGCAAAATATGGAAGAAGTCTTCATCATAGACGCCTGTCGTTTCTTTTGTTTTTGGTAGCACAGAAACGAAATAGTCAGCGGCGCGAATTACTTGTTTTAAGTCACGCATGGCGAAAGTTTTGTCAAAACCTTCTACTGGGTGGCCGGTTGTATTTAGTCCTACCGTTTGCATGCCAAACATTTTGGCGAATTTTGCGATTTGTGAGCCGATTGCTCCTGCGCCAGCAACGACGATTTTCTTATTGCCGAGCTCAACGACAGGGTGGGAAAACGCCCACTCTTTCTTTTTTTGAGCTTCATAAAAGTGTTGTAATTGCTTCACGTCATGCAACAAATAGCTCAGCACAAATTCTGCCATCGGGACAGCGTGAATGCCGCGAACATTTGACACTAAAATATTTTTTTCTAGAATAGCTTGCTTAGGTAAGCCGTCAACGCCCGCAGAAAAGACCATAATCCACTTTAGTGCGCTAGCTGCTTCAATAATTTCTGCTGTGATGTCACCGCCATATGTCACGATGCAGTCCACTTCATTAAGTTCCTTAAAGTTCTTTATTTCTTTTTCGTAATAAAATATATCGTTTGGATATGCTTCTTGCTGTTTTACTTGCCAATCTTCCGGTATCGTTAGCGTATATAAGATTTTCAAACAGCCCAGCCCCCTTTCTACTCTTTTAGTTTATGCTTTTTTTGAAAAAACGGCAATTAAGTTGTTCTTTCATGTTGCTGTTTTAAATTATTTCGCATAAAATGGACTAGATAAGCGGGATTCCGCGAAATTCAAAGGAGATGTCTAGATGGATCATTCAAAATCAGATGCTATACATAAGGAAGCAAAAAAACATATTGTTGGCGGCGTTAATAGTCCAAGTCGTTCGTACAAGGGCGTTGGTGGCGGTGTGCCGATTACGATGGAGCGAGCAGAAGGGGCTTATTTTTATGATGTGGACGGGAATAAATATATTGATTACTTAGCGGCTTTTGGCCCCATTATTACCGGCCATGCACACCCACACATTACAAAGGCGATTACAAAGGCTGCAGAAACTGGGGTTTTATATGGTACGCCAACTGTGCATGAAATTACATTTGCGAAAATGTTAAAAGAAGCGATTCCTTCTATGGAAAAGGTGCGCTTTACCAATTCTGGTACGGAAGCTGTCATGACAACGGTTCGTGTTGCTCGCGCCTATACTGGCCGAGATAAGATTATTAAATTCGGCGGGTCTTATCACGGACACTTCGATCTCGTTTTGGTGGAAGCGGGTTCTGGACCTTCAACACTAGGCACGCCTGATTCTGCTGGTGTGACAGAAGCGACAGCCAAAGAAGTCATTACCGTTCCTTTTAACAACGTCGAAGCTTTTAAAGAAGCTCTTGATGTTTGGGGCGATCAGGTGGCAGCGGTGCTTGTGGAGCCGATTGTCGGGAATTTCGGGATTGTCGGGCCAGAACCAGGATTTTTGAAAAAAGTAAATGAGCTGACTCATGCGGCGGGTGCGCTCGTGATTTATGATGAAGTGATTACGGCATTTCGCTTTATGTACGGCGGGGCGCAAGATTTGCTCCAAGTGAAACCGGATTTGACAGCGCTTGGAAAAATTATTGGCGGCGGCTTGCCGATTGGGGCGTATGGCGGGCGCTTGGATATTATGGAAACTGTAGCACCGCTTGGTCCGGCTTATCAAGCTGGCACACACGCTGGAAATCCCGCTTCCATTCTATCTGGCATTGCCTGCCTAGAAGTTTTACAAGAAGAAGGACTTTATGATCGTTTTGAAAAATACGGATCTAAATTGAAAAATGGTATTTTAAATGCTGCTGCAAAACACGGCATTACAATTACGATTAACCAAATTGTTGGGGCGCTGACGGTATTTTTCACCGATAAAACTGTGCGGAACTATGCAGATGCTGAACAAACTGACGGCGAACAATTTAGTCGTTTCTTTAAACTTATGCGTGAGGAAGGTATCTTACTGGCGGCATCGAAATACGAGGCTTGGTTTATTACAACGGCCCATACTGAAGCAGATATCGACGACACAATTGCGGCAACAGAGCGTGTATTTGCCATTATGGCCTCCGAAAAATGATTTTTATGTTACAAAATGAAAAATATGGTTATAATAAAGGTATTAAAAGATAAAAATCGCCCATTAGAAAGGAATCACCTACCATGAAATTTGGAGCTAGAATATTAAAAACTGGTATTGCTATAAGTTTAGCTTTATTTATTGCCGAACTTTTCCAGTCCCCCTCTCCTTCGCTGGCAGGAATTTCCGCCATATTTGCGATTCAACCGTCCATTTACCGCTCGTACCGAACTATTTTAGAGCGCGCGCAAGGAAATGTGATTGGTGCCATCATTGCCATTGTTTTTGGTCTATACATTGGAAATGACTTCATTTTGATTGGCGTAGCTTCCGTTATTTGTGTGGCGCTACTTCTGCAATTAAAACTAGAAAATACGATTGGCCTTGCTCTTGTAACACTTGTTATTGTCATGGATTCACCCGGAAATGACTTCCTTGAAATCGCCTTAATTCGTTTTGGTACAATCATGCTAGGGCTTGTTGCAGCATTTATCGTCAACTTAATTTTCATTCCACCAAAATATGAAGTGGCTTTGTATCAGCAAATTTACAATACGAACAATGAGATTATTAAATGGATCCGCTTAAATTTACGCCATGCCGCTGATTTTCCTTTACTAAAAAAAGATATGAACTGGATGCAGAAACAAATTGGGCAAATTCGTAATCAATATGAGCTTTATAAAGAAGAAAGAACTTTTTTAAAGCGAAATTCTGTTTCTAAAGGGCGTAAAATTGCTATCTACCGGCAAATGATTCTCTGCTCACAAAAAGGCTATGAACTTTTAAAAATTCAAAATCGCTACGAAAATGATTATTTACAACTTAATCCTGAAAAACAAGAGGTCATCAGACAGCAAATTGACTTTTTAGTAGATAAACATGAACAACTTCTACTCACATACATTGACCGCGTTGCCGTTGATACAGACTACTTGGAAGACCATTTGGCGCAAGATCCGAAAGAATTAATGGATTTATTTTTAAATGAAATGAAATCGGATGACCCAGAAAACAACACAGATGAGTATCACTTAATGCGCATTATCGCTTGCGTTTTTGCCTATCAGGAAGCAATCGACTATTTAGAAAAACTCATTCATAGTTTTAAAATCCGCCATACGGATGAGAATAAAATTGATATTAGTGTGACGGAAGAGTAATGGATAAAAAGCATAAATCTAGTAACACTACCATTTAGGTAATGGACTTTACTAGATTTATGCTTATTTTTATCCGCTTTATTTTACTTGAAATCACATACTTATTAGCCATGTAAAGCGAACAAAAAGACGCCAAAAAAAAGACGTTGCCCAAACCTTATTAACAAACAGGTTTAGGCAAATGCGTCTTTTTTTCAACGGTATTCTTTGTACTTTTCATACCAAATATCAATATAGTCCTTCGAAAAAGGTCCTTTTTTATCCAAAATCCAGTGACTCAAAATATCTACGTTATTGCGTAAAATTCGGTCGATGGCATCAGGATATTTCATTTGGCGACGATGCTGCTCGTATTCACCTTCATCAAGTAAATGGAAACGTCCGTCAGGAAAAACTTTAATATCTAAGTCATAATCAATATACTTTAACGCTTCCTCATCGACCGCAAAAGGCGTTCCTAGATTACAATAATGGTACAGGCCATCTTCCCGTATCATTGAAATCACATTAAACCAATAATCGCTATGAAAATAGCAAATTGATGGCTCTCTCGTTACCCATTTTCGTCCGTCAGATTCCACGACAAGTGTATGATCATTTCCCCCGATAATAACATTTTCCGTTGCTTTTAGCACAACTGTTTTTTTCCAAGTACGATGAAGTTTACCGTTGTGTTTGTAGCTCTTAATCTGGATAATTTCTTTCTCTTTTGGCAAGTACATACACACTTTCCTACTTTCTTCATGTACTAGAAGCTGTTATTCACAAATCATTATAACATAACAAAACAACGCAAAAAACAATAAACTACGGAAAATCATCTTTTTTGATTAAAAAAGTAAAATCCGTGCAGAAAGTTCCATTTAAAGTGGGAAAATCATTTTTATTTGAGCTTATACGAGTAATGTCCGTCCACCATCAACCACAATCGTCTGCCCGCGAATCATATCTGCATGGCTGCTCGCAAGAAACATGACTGCGCTGACTAAATCTTGAAGCTCTACCATGCGCCCCGCCGGAGTCCTACTAATCGCATCTTCGATTAACTCCGCTTTATTCGGAAAATGTTCCAGCGCGTCCGTTTCAATCAAGCCGCCTGAAACCGTGTTAACTGCTATTCCGTAAGGCGCAAGCTCAACCGCCAAGTAACGCGTGAGCGATTCAACCGCCGCCTTAGAAACGCCAACAGTCGTATAATTATCCAAATAACGAATCGAACCAATTGAGCTTAACCCAATGATTTTCCCGCCGCCAGTTTCCTGCATCATCTTAGCCGCTTCTTGACTAGCGAACAAAAAGGCACGCGCATTAATATTCATCGTCCAGTCCCAGTGCGTTTGTTCAAGCTCCATCAGCGGTTTCAAGACGCCGCTAGCCGCATTGCTCACAAAAAGATCAAGTCGTCCAAACGTCGCTTTAATTTCAGCAAACATCGCGCGCGTTTTTTCAACATCGCCAATATTCGCACGGAAAAGCTCACATTTTCTGCCAAGTTTTTCAATTTCCGCCTGCACCTCTTCGGCTTTTTTACGACTCCGCGCAAAATTTACCGCCACATCATATCCTTCTTTTGCAAGCTGAATCGCGATTTCACGACCAAGCCCGCGACTACTTCCAGTCACTAAAGCTACTTTATTCATTCCAAATCCCCTTTTCTCTCAATAAAACTTTGCCACATTTTTTGGTATGGCACGGGAAACGCAAGCCGCTGCATCTCCTCTTCTGAAACAAATTTCACCTTGTCTTCTGGCTTACCGCCAGTAAGTTTAGCCGTCAAAACGTCCACTTCCCACACCAAATGCGAAAAAATATGCTTCACATGCGGTAGCGATTCTTGAAGTTCAACTTCTAAACCATATTTTTTTAGGAAAGCAAGTTTTACCATTTCACTATTGGCATTTGCTTTTACTTCCACAGTTGGAAACTGCCATAAATTGGCTAGCAGTCCTTCTGACGGGCGCTGTTCAACTAAAATGCGGTCATTTTGCCGGACAACAATTGCCAGCAGATGAATTTTTTTCGACTTCACTTTTTTTATTTTAACTGGATAGTCCAGTTCCTTCCCATTTTTGTGCGCTGAACAAAACGGTTGCAGTGGGCAAAGTAGGCACATTGGCTTTTTCGGTGTGCAAACTAACGCGCCAATTTCCATTAAGCCTTGGTTGAAAGACGCAGGATCAATTGGGTCAATTAAATCATACAGCACCGTTTCAAAAATCTTTCGCGTACTTGGTTTCATAATGTCCGCATCAATTTCGCATACGCGCGACATGACACGCATAACATTCCCATCAATTGCGGGTTCCGCTTTCTGATAGGCGATACTTAAAATTGCGCCGGCAGTATATGGGCCAACCCCTTTTAGACTTAAAATGTCCTTTAACGTGTCTGGCACTATTCCCTCATGTTCTTCAACAACTTGACGCATCGCCGCCTGCAAATTGCGGACACGTGAATAATAACCGAGCCCCTCCCAAATTTTAAGAATCGCATTTTCATCCGCATAAGCAAAGTCTTCCATCGTTTCAAATTGCGTCATAAATCGCGTGAAATAAGGGATAACCGTGTCCACCCGCGTTTGTTGTAGCATGATTTCTGACACCCAAATCCGGTACGGGTCAGTGTTCTCACGCCAGGGAAGTATCCGTTTATTGGCTAAGTACCAATCGATTAGAGCTTGTCTGAAAGCTTCAGTTTGTTTTTTATCAAAGTATGTATTTGTCATTCGTTCACCTAAATTTCTCATAAAATTCTAATGCTCCGCACTTTCGATGTGTAGTATAATGAAAACATGGGGATAGATTAATGGTTAAGCTTTTTCTATTATACAGAAGCTAGCTTTTTTTGAACAGCACTCTGCTTGTAAAGGCTTAGCTGACAGAGTAGTAATTACTCACCCACACACTTTAGTCGCAGGAAGATGCCGCTTGGTTTGTTAAGTGACTCTTTCTAACTTCTTGGAGGAGGAAAGCATTTGGACACAGGCACACATGTTGTTATGGGGATTGCACTTGGGGCTCTCGCAACAATTGACCCTGTAGTTGCAAGTAGTACTCATGCTACAATGGGTATCATGGCAGCAACAATTATTGGTTCTCAAATTCCTGATATTGACACTGTATTAAAACTTAAAAACAATGCGGATTATATTCGTAATCACCGGGGGATTACACATTCCCTTCCGATGCTCGCGATTTGGCCGCTCTTAATTTCAACTGTACTTTACTTTATTTTTCCGGCAGCAACATTTTTACACTTGCTCTTATGGAGCTTTATAGCAGTCGGGTTACACATTTTCGTCGATATTTTTAATGCATACGGGACGCAAGCGGTTCGACCATTTAAAGACACTTGGGTCGCATTTGGTTTCATCAACACATTTGATTGGTTTATTTTTGGATCACATGTCGTTGCGATTATCATCTGGCTACTCGGTGCTCCTGCTGGTCCAACATTCTTTACGCTTTACGGAATCCTCGCGCTTTATTATGTCGCACGCGCAGTTACACAGCACATGATTAAACATGCCGTCAAGAATTTAATTCCTGATGCCGAAGAAATCATCATCGCTTCAACGATTCATTTCTTCCAGTGGCGTGTCGCTGTGACAACGAAAGAACATTATTATGTGGGACGTGCTTTCAAACGAAACATTTCAGTTTATGAAAAGTTTGATCGCTTACCCGTTCCAAATAATGAAATCATTCGTTCTGCGAAACAAGATAAAAACTTGGCCGCTTTTGTCTCCTTTTCAAAAGTGTATAACTGGAGAATTGAAGAAAAGTTAGATGCCACGTATGTCACGTTTACGGATTTGAGATACCGTAGCAACGGGCACTATCCGTTTGTTGCTGTTGTTCGTCTAGACGATGATATGAATATCTTATCATCTTACACGGGCTGGATTTTCTCTGATGAAAAACTTCAGAAGAAACTCACCCCAGTAGCTGTGTAACTTTAACCTCATAAACAAACCCCAGCTGTTACAATAACAGCTGGGATTTTTATTTAAAATTTATTTACCAGTACTCCCAACACCACCAGCGCGTGACTCATTTGTCACATCGTCCACGTCAGCAACGAGATATTTTGTGAAAATACCTTGGGCAATTCGCTCACCTTGTTCAATTTTAACACTAGCTTCGCCAATGTTTCGCATCGCAATTCCAATGTTTCCGTCATTCGAAGGATTCCCGTAATAAGATGCATCAATGATTCCTGTGTTATTTGATAAATTAAGTCCGCGTTTAATTCCAATCGAGGAACGCACGTAAACACTTAACACCTCATCAGCTTGCATGTAGGTCTTCACGTCTGTCCAGAAAACGTGCTGGCTCCCCGGGTGTAGTGTCACTTCTTCATTGGAGAAAAAGTCATACCCAGCTGACCCTTTATCTGAGCGAACGGGCAGTGTAATCGTTTGATTCAAAAATACTCGATTAGCATCCTTTACAACTTCAAAACCTCTTATTTTCATTTAAACTCTCCTTTATTTTCTCGAACTCACATGATGAAGCACAGCTCCGTGGCGTTCAATTTGTTGTTTGACATATTCATAAGCATATTCAGGTCCGCGGTACGGATAACCTGCTTTCGCATAAGAACTTTCAAAATCCGACCAAAGCATTTCCACCCAAAAGAGCGCTTTTTCTTTGTCTAAACTCGGATTTTTCGCTTGAAGCAATTGTACGAGTTCTTCTACATATTCATTCAATCTTGCTCCACCTCTTCAAAATCAATTTCATTTTCGGCTAGATAAGTTTGTATTGTATCATATTGAAAGCCTTTTTGCATGAGTGACTGAATGGTTTTTTGTTTCGCCTTCTTCGGACCAAGTCGTTTATTTTTCCGCATCAGCTTTTCAAGCTCTGCACCGAGAATTGCTTCGTCACTATTTTCATCTAAATCCGCTGTTGCGACGGCTGCCGCTTCTTTTGCAAGCTCGACGGTATAGCCTTTTTGCATTAAATCGGTCACAATTTTTTGTGTTAAAATTTTACGTGATGTCCGCTTGCCGCGGCGCGCAATTTTTGCTGCTTCTTTATTCGCGTTTTCTAATTGCATATCACTTGTATAAAACGGAAGTGTTTCGGCAATGAGTTCGCGCGTGATGCCTTTTTCAATGAGTTCGCGTTCAATTTTACCTTTTCCTTTTGTTGTCGTTTTCATTTGCGTTCTAATATACAGTTTCGCGAACTCGGCGTCATCTAAATAGTTCATTTCCACCAATTTTTGAATGACACTCGAAATATGTGCTTCTGAAATTTCCTGTTTTTTCAAATAGTCACGCACTTCTTTTTCTGACCGAACGCGGTGCGCTAAAAATTGAATGGCTTTATTTAAGCCTTTACGGACTTCGTCTTCCTCGACGATTTTATCTATTAATTCATTGGTTAGCGGCATTTCTTTTTTTAGTTGAAATTTCACTAATACGGCTTCGTCTACACTGAATAAATAGTTTTCATCTACAAAAATGTTGTAACGTTCTTTGTTTTTTTGTTGGGCTTGAATCGCAGTTATTTTCATCAAAAAACCTCCTCTTCCATTGTATCACAGTTTTTATTTGAAGAAAGTGGGAATAGAACTAAGTAAAGAGGTGAGCCGATTATGAAAATTTTAATTGCCGGCGGAACTGGTTTCGTCGGGCGCCATTTAACGCATGACTTTGAAAAGACGATGGATGATATTTATATTTTGACGCGCGGCAACCAAGCCGATTATGCGAATGTCCATTTTATTAACTGGCTAACAGATGAAACCCCGCTTCCTGATTTAAAAGAACACGTTTTTGATGCGGTTATCAATTTAGCTGGTGTTAGTTTAGCCGACGGGCGCTACACGGAAGAACGAAAACGCGCCATTGTTTCGAGTCGCGTGGAAGCAACAGCCGCACTCCTAGCAATTGTTCGCAAAATGAATGTCCGACCAAAAGTATGGATTAATGCGAGCGCAATTGGCGTCTATCCTTCTTCTAAAACTGCCATTTATAGCGATTCCGAAGAAACACCTATGAGCCGTACCTTTTTAGCACGCACTGTTCACGAGTGGGAAGAAACGGCGATAAAAGCCGAACAATACGGCATTCGTGTTGCATTCGCCCGCTTTGGCCTCATTTTAGGAACAGACGGCGGTGCGTTTCCGATTTTCGAAAAAGCCTTCCGAAATTTCTTCGGTGGACGCTTCGGCAGCGGAAAACAATGGTATTCTTGGATCCACATTGACGACGTTATCTCTGCTATCCGCTTCATCATTCAAAAGGAAGAACTAGATGGCGCCATCAATTTGGTCGCTCCGCACCCCGTCCAAGAGAAAAAATTCGCCGAGCTACTTGGGAAGAAATTACATCGTCCGTACAAAACTCCCGTTCCTAAAAGAGCCATTAGACTCGCACTTGCGGATAAAGCTGCGATGATTTTAGATAGTCAACGCGTGTATCCAGATAAACTACTCGCCCATCATTTCGAGTTCACATTTAACACGCTAGAAGAAGCTTTGGACGATTTAATAAATGAAGAGGCGTAGCGCTTTGCTACGCCTCTTTATTATTCTTCGAACTCAGAAAGCGGGACTTCTAAAATTATTTGATTGTGGGATAATTGGCGTTTTTTCCCTACTAGAAGCATGAGTTGTAACATTGTAAAGGCAATGGAACTCCGTTTTCGGTAGGCGACAAATTTTTGCACCCAGACGTTGACGTATTTTGCCTTGTAGTTTCTAAGCCCTTTAAATCCGTAGAAACCTTGACTGTAGCGGTAAACAAGTCCCGCCATACGTTCGCCGAGAAACGCGTATTTGGATTCGCCGACATTGGCGAGTGGCGCCATCCCCATATTGAAAACTTGATAGCCATTTTCTTTCGCATCTTCAAACAAATTGATGAAGAGGAAATCCATAATACCTGATGGTGCCTCTTTGCCGTAGCGCATTAAATCAATCGAGGAAAGTTCATCGTTATAAGCAGGCATCATGGACGCAAAGGCGATGATTTTTCCAGCTTCATTTCTAGCAACCGCAACCCCCGCTTGTTCTAAATAATAGGTGTCGAAAAAGCCTAGAGAAAAACCTTTTTCCGTACGACCGTCTAGCCATTCATTGGATATTTTACGCAGCGTATTCCAAACATCAGAGCTAAACGGCGCTTCGAGAATCTCAAATTGATAGCCTTCGCGTTCAAATTTGTTCATTAAAGCGCGCTCCCCCTTTTTCTTTTTCCCAGAAAGAGAGAAGTTGGTGACATCAACGTAACCTTCCTCGCCTAGTTTAATAAAGTCAAAACCAATTTCGTGTAAGTATGGCAACATGTCCCCGCGGACTTCATAAAATACGGGGCGATAGCCGAACAAATCCGCTTTCTCAAGCAGTTCTAAAATGGCCGCATCACGCCGATTTGGATCCCCCGTAGGTTCGCCCATAATCACCATTTTATCGGCGATAATTCGGAAGCCAAAAAGGACGTCGCCATCTTGTGCCCAAAATAGCAATTTGTCGCGCAGAAACATGGTGTGGCTTACTTCATTGCCGCCCCACTTCTCTAAATGGGCGCGCACTTTTTCGGCTTCAAAAGGGCTGCCAAATTTTTCCTCGGATTGCGAGAAATAAATGTAGATGGCTACTAGGCAGATGACCGCGATGAGCATGCCGATGAAGCCGGTTACCCACACGTGTTCAGACGCAATTTCCAAGTATTCCGGAATTTGCTTTTTATGTTGGATGTTCGGCGAATTGTAAATACCGATGATAACATATCCGGCTAGGCAGGCAATAAAGATGACCGCATCCATGATGATTTTACTCCACGTGTACACAAATTTTTCACGGTAAAATTCTTTTCTCGCTAAATACACGCACAGCAAAATGATGCCAAGGAAAATCGCTTGTTTGATGGAAAATACACGCGCCAAGGTGTTGAAAATCGCGCAGCCTAGTATGATAATCGTTGTGATGTAGGCTTTTTTCGTTTTGCTTTCAATAGCTCGACCTAGGCCAAGCAGCAGAAAACCAAACGCGACGTTTGTAACCTGGGAGATGAACAGAAAACCAAAGGGCATGAGTTTATACAAAAATGGGACGTGGTAGATCGCAAATGGTGCAACAGAAGAAATAACGAGCAGTAAACCGCTGAAATAAACGAAAATAATAAGGAAACGATGCGCTAGTTTTTGTAAAAATAGAAAGGGTAAATTTTCTAAATAATCGTTAAATCGTTTGCCGGCTTTTTGTACGAAGAAAAATAAGCCTGCGATAAATGGGACAATGTAGTAAAAGATTCGGTAAAACAACAACCACACGAGTGCCAGTTCTTCTGAAACGCCTAGCTGCCCGAGGCCGTAAAGCATGACTAAATCAAATGTGCCGACACCGCCTGGAACCATTGAAATAATCCCAATAACAGAAGCGATGACGAAAAGTGGAAATACTTTCATCAAATCGACTGGTTCATTCATTAAAAAGCCAATGATGACAAAACAACCAAATGCAAAGCCCCATTCTAAAAGCGATGCAGAAATTAATGTCAACTCACGTTTTAGCGGCAAGTCTTCAAACAGCGACTTGCTTTTCCATTTGGTGACTGTAAATAAAATCGGAAAATAAAGTCCGCCGCCAAGAAGCCACGGCCAGTAGCTGATAAAATGATTCGCAAAATTTGGAATGGCCAGTGTTGTAAGGCCAATTAAACAGTAAATGGATAGTCCAGAAACTAAAAATAATGCTATTTTTGAAATCGCAAGTAAAATTTCTTTGTGTGATGCATTTTTCCCGTAAAAACTAGCGCGTAAAGAAGCGCCCAAAACGCCGCCAAAACCACCAATATTGGTGAATGTATTTGTAATCCAGCCTGAGGAGACAACGTGCATCGCTGAAAATTTCCCCGGTAAAAGTTTGACGATGACAAAATCATAAATAAGCATCGGCGTTACGGCAACTAGCCCGACAATGACCATAATAAAAATACTCTCCGGGCTTTGTGAAGTTAAATTTTGCTTGAGTGAGCTATAATCGACGGTCGTTAAAATGTTGATGACCTCGTAAATGACGAATAACATAATAAGAGAAACAAAGACGATTTTGACAATCTTACTATTTCTCTGGAAAAAATCATAGGCTTGTAGTAATTTTTCTTTCATTTCCATTCTCCTTCGCTTGTCAAAGAATTAACGCTTTCTTTTCCCAATTCGTTTTCGAAGCGTTGGTACGCTATACATCACAATAACGCCCAAACAACCACTTAAGGTGTTTAAAATCACATCGTCTATATCCGTTGAACGACCAGTTGGTAGCATAATACCATCAAAACCGGTAATCAGTGTTGTTTGTGCAAATTGAACGAGCTCAACCGTACAAGATGTAAGAAATACAACTAAAATGGCCATGCTTGCCCTTTTACAAATTTTAAAATAAAGTAAAAAGAAAGAAAGTGGTGCAAGAAGCAAAGCATTTCCTACAATTTGAATGATTGTCGGCATTGTCGGTAAAGTTTGTCTAACCGTATTTTCGATTGTTGTAAAAGGCTTGAGGTTAATCATATCCGTTTGAATGTAAAAATTCCCTGTGTAAGTACTGCTAACAAAATCCCCCAAAGCAATGTACATAACAAGATGGTGTAATACAAACACGTATAAAATAAAAACAATAAACCAAACAAAATCAATACTCGTCTTTAAAACAGCTTTTTTTGTTAAAATAAAAGTAATGATAAGTAAAAACAATCCATTTGCGGCTGAATTAATGAGCTCGGGTCTGCTCCCAAATTGGAGCGCTAGTGTAATCCCGTACCCGAGATATAAAATCGGAAGGCAAAGGACAAGATATTTTAAATTTCGTGCTTGCATTAAAAAGGTTCACGCCTTCCAAATTTTTTCTATACGTCTAGTGTAGCAGATAGGTCCCTTCTTGAAAAGCGTTCCCACGTATATTCTAGCTTACATTTTTGCAAGCCTAAAATTAATTAAAAAATCTAGTTGACCTTGACGTAACGTTAAGGTTTACAATATGAATACGGAGGTGGTTGGAATTGGAATACACAATTCAAAAGGTGGCGAAACTAGCTGGTGTAAGTGCACGTACACTACGCTATTATGACGAGATTGGGCTTTTAAAACCGGCAAGGCTCTCGACAAGTGGCTACCGAATATACGGGCAACGGGAGCTTGATTTGCTACAACAAATTTTGTTCTATCGTGAGATGGATCTGGCTCTTCCTGAAATTAAAGCGCTCGTCACGGACCCTACTTTTCAGCCAAAAGAGGCTCTAAAAAGTCACCGGCAGGAGCTCCTTCGTAAAAAAGAACGACTTGATGCGTTGATTCGAAATGTCGAGAAAACGCTTGAAAACATGGAAGGAATGGTGAACATGTCTGACAAAGAAAAATTTGAAGGATTTAAGAAAGATTTAATTGAAAAAAATGAAGCAAAGTACGGCGATGAAATTCGTGAAAAATACGGCGACGAAACGGTCGATGCGAGCAATGCGAAAATGATGAACCTTTCGGAAGATGATTTCGCGAAGATGGAGGCGTTAAATGACAAGCTATTTGACTTGTTGGAACGCGCAAAAACGGATGCGACCTTGCAGGAAGACATCTATTTGGCTCATAAAGAATGGCTCTCCTTCTCTTGGCCAGATTATTCGGAAGAAGCACACATTGGTCTTGTAAACATGTATGTGGACGACGATCGCTTTAAAGCTTACTATGACAACCGCGGTGGAGCTGGAACTGCCGAACGACTTCGCGATGCTGTCATGGCTTCACTTTAGGAAAAAATCCCACTTTCAGTTTGAAAGTGGGATTTTTGGTGTCTTAACGCTTTTTATGGTATCTTTTGTATAGTAAACTTTATGGAGGATTTTATATGGCAAAAAAATCAACGGATAAAAAACTGCTCATTAAAATTTCAGTGGCAGTTGTGCTCGGACTTTTAGCTTTTGATGCGATTATTATTTGGGCATTAATGCAGTAAATTTTAGGAGGAAAAATATGAAAAAGTGGTTGCTTATTATCCCCTTTTTATTTATTTTAGGTGGGATTCCATTTGCAAATCGAATTTACCCACTTATCTTTGGAATTCCATTTGTTTTAGCTTATATTGCGGCGGGTGTTATTCTGTCCTCTATCATTTTGTTTCTTTTGTATAAATGGGAACAAAACGGGGAGGATAATTTATCATGACGGCGCTTTTTATTATTTCGGCCTTTTTTATTTTAACGATTATTTTAGCAATTCGCGCGAAGCAAAAACAAAAAATGACACTTGAAAATTGGGCGGTCGGGAACCGAAGCTTTAATACTGTATTTGTCTTTCTTTTAACGGCGGGTGAAGTGTATACGACGTTCTCGTTTTTAGGTGGGAGCGGCTGGACGTATTCGAAGGGGATTTCAGCGGTTTATGTGATGGTTTACATTGCGCTTTCTTATGTTTCGTCTTATTTCTTACTTCCGCTTATTTGGTCTTATGCGCATGAGCATCGCCTTGTTTCACAGTCTGACTTTTTTGCTAAAAAATATGATAGCAAATGGCTTGGCGTTATCGTGGCTATCGTGGGCGTTATCGCGATTATTCCCATTATCGTCATTCAGCTAAAAGGGCTTGGCATCATAGTTTCGCTCACATCATATGGAAAAATCCCAATGAATGCTGCGATAATAATTGGAACGCTCGGCATCATTTTATATTCCGTTCTTTCAGGAATTCGCGGCGTTGCTTGGATTTCCGTTTTAAAAGATTTTATGATTTTATTTGTCATTGTGTTTATGGGAATTTATTTGCCACTTCACTATTTTGGCAGTTACGGCGAACTTTTCACACAAGTAGCTGCAATTAAGCCAGAACTGCTAACATTTCCAGAAACCACTTACACGGTAACTTGGTTTATTAGTACTGTTCTCTTTTATGTGCTCGGTTTTTATATGTGGCCGCAAGTTTTCGCGTCTACGTTTACCGCAAAAAACGCAAATACTTTCCGTAAAAATGCGATAATCAGCCCAATTTACACGCTCATGCTATTATTTGTCATTTTCATCGGATTTACAGCCGTCATTAAAGTGCCCGGCTTGCAAGGTGACGAAAGCGATCTTGCACTCATTCAGCTCGCCATTCAAAGCTTTAACCCGTTTTTCGTGGGTATCATTGGGGCGGCGGGCATGCTCACCGCACTTGTGCCGGGTTCGATGCTCTTAATGACAGCGAGTACCTTATTTTCTAAAAACATTGTCTTTGGGTTAAAAGGAAGCTACAACGAGGCGCGTGTCGCAAGGTTGTCCAAACTTTTCGTGCCGCTTCTTGGCGCCCTTTCTTGCGTGTTCGTTTTCCAAGGTGGCAATGCGCTTGCAGCGATTCTTCAAGTGGGCTACAGTCTCATTGTGCAGCTTTGTCCGGCGCTCTTTGCAAGTTTGATGAAGCGCAATCCAGTGACAACGGCCGGCGCCATTTCAGGAATTGCAACGGGGATTTTAATTACCATTTTTGTCAGCAATTACAGCATGACGCTTGCGACGATTTTCCCTGACTTGCCGCGCACAATTAGCGATATTAACATTGGCTTCCTGCCACTACTGACAAATATTCTCGTCACTTTTATAGTTAGCGCATTCACGAAAAAGGAGAATTTTCGGCATTAAAAAAAACTTGGCATGATTACCAAATTTTGACTACTTTTCCAAAAATATTTCTACGTTTGACCCAACCATTTACAAAGCCATGGTTATTCGAAATTTGAAATTCCATTTCATTATTGCGCGAACGCACGGCAGAAATCAGGTGCGTGTAGTAGTTCCCTTTTACTTTACAAAAAACGATTGTTTTCGGTTCTAATAAAGTGTGTTCATTCACGGGTTCTAAACTAACTGGCTGATTTGACTTAATGATGGGCAACATAGAATTACCCGCTTCTTTGTACTTCTCGATGAACTGGCCATTTTGAAGTAAGGAAGCGATGTAGCTTGCCTTGGACATAAATTCTCCCTCCTTTTCATGTCTAAATGCAACACATAGCCTACAGTTTGTAAACAAAAAAAGCTGATTCCGCGGGGGATCAGCTTTTTACTTTTTTCTTTTGATTTGATTTTAGCGACAGCTTCACGACACACTCCACGTGGCTTGTCATCGGGAACATGTCGACCGGCTGCAAATACCGAATGCGATAGCGTTTTTCGAATAAAGCTAAGTCGCGGGCTAACGTAGAAGGATTGCATGACACATAGACAAGTTGCTTCGGACGAGCGCTTAAAATGGCTTGCGTTAAACTTGCATCAAGTCCAGTTCGCGGCGGGTCAACAATGATTGCGTCAGGCGCGTAGCCTTCACTTCGCCAATTTTGGAAGACTTCTTCTGCCGTTCCAGTCACATAATGTGCGTTTGTAATTCCGTTTTTCACTGCATTGTTTTGCGCATCTAAAACGGCTTCACGGACCACGTCCATGCCGCGTACTTCTTGTACTTTTTTAGCGAGCGAAAGCCCAATTGTGCCCACACCGCAATACGCATCGACAATTTTTTCATCGCCAGTTAGCGTAAGCGCTTCTGAAACTTCCTCGTATAAACGATTCGTTTGCTTCGGATTGAGCTGGAAAAAGGCACGTGCCGATAAATCAAAATGAAGCTCTTTAAGCGCCTCTTCAATGCTTGCCTTTCCATCTAAAAGAAGCGTCTTATCTCCAAAAATTAGAGACGTCTTATCAGAATTGATGTTTTGCATGATTGATACAATTTCTGGGTGGCGCGCCTTAATTTCTGTTAGGATTTCTTGTTTTTTCGCAAATTTTTCGCTTGTCGTCACAAAAACAAGTTGCACCTCATCCGTTTCAACGCCCACGCGGACAACAATTGTGCGGATGAATCCTCGGCCGGTTGCTTCATCATACGCGGATATCCCGTATTTCGTAAGTAAATCGCGCACCGAATTCGTGATTTCAACCGTCCGCTCATCTTGTACGAGACAATCACTTGTTGGCACAAGTTCGTGTGAATCCGCACCAAAAAGACCTGTCACGATAGCGCCGTCTTGATTAGTTCGCGCTTGAAATTGGCTTTTATTGCGGTACCGGAACGGGTCTTCCATACCAATTGTATCGCGAATTTTCATTTTGTCGGTATTGAACGTTGTATGTTTCTTCAGCGCTTGAATTAAAATATCTTTTTTAAACTGTAGTTGCGCCGAATAGGATACGTGTTGCAACTGACAGCCCCCACATGCTTCGTATACGGGACAAGGCGCGACAACCCGATTGGGTGATGGTTTTCTGATTTTACGCACCACGGCTTCACTGTATTTTGGCGCTGTTTTAGTCACTTTTACGACGACCTCTTCATCCGTCAGTGCGCCTTTAACAAAAATAATAGTTCTTTTAAAATATCCGATTCCTTCGCCGTTAATTCCCATTTTTTTGATGGTGAGTGGGAATTCTTGTCCGACCTTGATTTGCGCTTCGCTCAACATGCTCTCCTCCATTCATTCTTTCTTATACTACCAAAAATTGCGAGTTTTGTCATGGCTGTTTTTAGCTAAAATTTGGTACAATAGCCATATCAGCCTTGGTTTTACTGAACGAAGGAGGCTTTTTGAAAGGATGGAAAAAAACGTGATTGTACTTGCTGGAATGATTGGCGCTGGTAAAAGCAGCTATACGGAGCTGATTGCAAAGGAACTTGGTTCAAAGGCATTTTATGAGAGTATTCAAGATAATCGCATTCTTGAAATGTTTTATAGCGACCCGAAACGCTGGGCTTTTGCGCTACAAATTTATTTTTTAAATACGCGTTTTCGTAGCATTAAACGCGCCCTTTTAGATCAAAATAATGTTTTAGATCGCAGCATTTATGAGGATGCGCTTTTCACGAAAATTAATTTTGAGGACGGGAATATTTCGGAGCCGGAAATGGATACGTATTTGGATTTACTGGACAACATGATGGAAGAGATTAGTACGCTTCCGAAAAAGTCGCCTGATCTGCTCATTTATTTGCGCGGAAGTTTAGAAACGGTTTTAAAACGCATTAAACTGCGCGGACGTCCTTATGAGCAAATTGAGCTTAATCCCGCCTTGCTGGACTATTACACCACCTTGAATGCGCGTTATGATGACTGGTTTGACGCTTACGATCATAGTGACACGCTTGTTGTCAACATTGACGAAATTGATATCCACAATGAAGCGGATGCGGTTTATTTTATGGACTTAATTCGCGCTAAGCTAAATGAAATTCGATCATAAAAAAAGGACTGGCGATAAAATCGCCAGTCCTTTTTAATTTATTTCGCCGACTGCTCTTCTCTGTTTTAAAATGAGAAGTGTCGCATTGATTTCGCCGCCAATCATTAAAATAATGCCTGTCAGATAAAACCATAACATTAAAATAATGATGACACCGATACTGCCGTATGTCGCTGAATAGTTGCCAAAATTATTGACGTAAAATGCAAAACCCATTGATGTAAGCGACCATCCGACTGTTGAAAAAAGCGCACCTGGTAAGATTTTAAACAAATGATTGCGCTTCGCTGGTGCAACCCAATATAAAAATGTAAAAACAACAAAAATAACAATGACTGTTACTAACCAGCGAATATTATTCCAGAAATCTATGACCTCAGGTGAAACATGCAGATGGTCAAAAACGAACAAGCCAATTTGTTGACCGAATACAAGTAAAATTAACGTGATTGCAACCGTTGCTAACATCGCGAGTGTAAAAACCATCGATACAAAACGCTTGATGAAATAATTACGTCTGTCGCTTACACTGTATGCTTTGTTAAGTGCTTTTGTGACAGCATTCATACCATTTGAAGCTGACCAAAGTGTCCCAATAATCCCAATCGATAGCAACCCACCATTTCGGTTTGAGAGCAACGAATCTAAATTGCTTTCTAAAAAGTTAATAATTTCTTTTGGAGCGAACTCTTGAATTAAATTAAAAACAGCATCTTTATCTATATTTAAATAGGCGAGTAATGTCGCCGCAATTAAAAGCATCGGAAAGATTGAAAAAAGCATATAATAGGCTAGCTGTGCGGCACTTCCAGAAACATCATTCTTTCCAAAACGCTCGATAATAATGCGGATAAAACGATATAGCGGGTGCCTCGTTAGCATTTTTAGCATAAAAAATTCCTCCTTCCAACCATTTTTTCTAGTCCTTTAAAATTCGCGCACCATGTTATTTTATGATAAAATGCTTTTTATTACGAATAAAAAGGGGCCAAACCGTATGAATTTAGAAAATCCCTCTCAAGAAAATGTGGATTTTATGTTAAAAGAGATTACTTCCAAACTAAAAATGGTAAACAGCGGTGTATTTGAAAATTTAAAACTCGAAAACATTCATTATGATAGATTGCTCGATTTATATACGTTAATTCACCGCAAAAAATTGATTAGCCCTAGGGAAATGCAATTATTTGCTGAAGAATTAAGCTTCATTCGTATTTAAGTAGTTTTCCGCAAAATCAACAAATTCTTTTAAATCGAATATTTTAGACGGGGCGAGCGCAATTTCTTTTTTGTGGCTCCCCTTTTCTTTTTCAAAAACTTCGCCGATTTTTAAGAACGCTTCGCTGTTGTAATTCTTTTCTTCAAACATTTGGATAACCCGCGCATTGTTTTTAAGCAGTGTCGCTCTATTCATTTTATTTGCGACTTTGTTTGAGCGTTCTTCTGCCAAATGAAGCGATGTGTTTGAATCATTATCAACACCGAACAAAACGATTTTACTACCTGTTATTTGATACAGCTTCCCTAAAGGAGAATTTTCCCCAAAACCATGTTCTAAAGAGTGATTTTCGAGGATTTCTGCCGCGTGTTTCCCCCAAGCTGTGAAGGAATAAAAGGGGTGATTGCTCCTTGACACTTCTGGAAGTGCTCGGAAAGTTTCTGCGATAACACCCATTTTATAGCTCGGTGTTCGGTTTGGATCAAAGACTGGCATTGTTTCTCTGATTTCTTCCCACCATTCTTTTGGTACTGGAGGGTTTTCCCAATTTTCCGGGTCGGACAAGCCTCCTGTTTGAGCAGGCATGACAATCGTTCCACTTTTCGTTATAACCGTTTGCAGTGCATCAATAAGTGTAATAGCACCGCCACAAATCCAGCCAGCTTGTGACATGGAGGCGTGAAAAATAATCGTGTCCCCTTCTTTTAAGCCGGCTTCTCTAAATTCAGTGAGCAAACGTTCTTTAGTGAATGGGACTTTTGTTCTTTGTATTGTAAGCTTCTCCCCCATTTTATCCCTTCTTTCTTAAAAAACTGCAACATGTGTATGTTGCAGTTTTGTCTTTAGTCGTTTTCACCTTGATAAGTCAAAATTTCTGGACCATTTTTTGTAATCGCAATCGTATGTTCATATTGCGCAGAAAGTGAGCCATCAACAGTTCGAGCTGTCCAGCCATTATCGTCCATTTTAGCACGCCAATCACCAATATTTACCATTGGTTCAATTGTAATTACCATGCCTTCTTTTAAGCGAGGTCCTTTACCGGGTTGTCCGTAATGTGGGACTTCTGGTTTTTCATGTAATGTTGGGCCAACACCGTGACCGATGAAATCACGTACGACACTTAACTTTTCGTTTTCGACATACGTTTGAATGGCATGACCGATGTCGCCAATTCGATTTCCGACTTGAGCTTGTTCAATTCCAAGATAAAGTGATTTGCGCGTTACTTCCATTAAATGCTTCACTTCGTCGCTCACTTCACCGACAGCATAAGTCCAAGCTGAATCTGCAAGCGCTCCGTGATAATTCACGACCATATCAACCGTCACTATATCGCCTTCTTTTAAAGGGGTTTTGCGCGGAAAACCATGGCAAATTTCATCATTAATGCTTGCACATGTCGCATACTCATATCCTTCAAAGCCTTTTTGTTCCGGAGTAGCTCCTTGGCTTTTTAAAAACTTTTCTGTAAACACTTCAATATCCCAAGTTGTAATGCCTGGTTGAATTAATTTTGCGATTTCTTGGTGTGTTGCAACTAAAATATCGCCAGCACGTTTCATTTCGTCAATTTCGCGGCGTGATTTAAGTGTGATCATTTCGTTTTTCATCCTCCCTAAAAAATTCCACTATTCTTTATTATAACCTTCTACTAGCATAAAATAAAGTATTCTATAAAAAAGGTTGCACAATTTTTTCGAACATTTATAATAGAGTTATTGGTGAAGACTTTATCAAGCTATCCATTTTTTTACATTATGAATAGCTGTTCACAAAATTCTTAGAAAATGGTGGTTAGAAGATGGCAAAAGTGATGATTGTTTATGCAAGTATGACTGGAAACACTCAAGAAATTGCGGACATCTTAGGTGAAGAATTAGAGAAATACGATATTGAAGTTGAAATCGAAGAGTGTATCAATGTTGAACCGGAAGATTTACTTGACTACGACGGAGCGCTTATCGGTGGTTACACGTATGACGACGGTCAACTTCCAGATGAATTTGTTGATTTTTATGAGGATATGGCTGATGTAGACTTTTCTGGAAAAGTTTGTGCATCGTTCGGGTCGGGCGATACATTTTATGATGAGTTCTGCTTAACAGTAGACCTTGTTGAAACCCGCTTAAAAGAACAAGGTGCGACAGTCCCTGTTGCTGGGCTAAAAGTAGATTTAGACCCTGACGAAGAGGACGTTGAGCGTGCAGAAGCTTATGCTAAAACATATGTGGACGTGCTTTTAGGCTAAGAAAATTATAGTTTTCTACAAAATAAAAGAACTAAGCCAGTGACTGGCTTAGTTCTTTTATTTAATCTTGATTTTGATTTTTAAATGATGGAATGAATACGAATAATGCTAAAATGATGCATAGCGCGCATGTAATGGGACGGATAAATAAAATCGACTGATAACCTGGTTCAATAAAAAAACCAACTAATGCAAGCATTCCCCAAGTAGCCACAGCGGTTAAGCTTAAATAACGGTTATTTTTCCCCACTAAGTATAAAATACTTGCCGTAACCATTAGGCTTGAACATATGTAACCAAATCGTCCCATTTCTTCTGCAGAAACACTAAAAATATTGACCAACACAACGTTTTGAGTATTTATCTGAAAAATAAAACCCGTAACAGCAACTGTAAATGACAATAACGCAATAAAAATTCTCATAAATTCCCCATCTTCTTTTTTTTAAATACATTATATCAATTTTTATGCAAAAAAAAATACGTTTTATAAAAAGTTCGAAATATTGTCAAATTTATTCTTATCGTTTGTTTTTTCTCCGATTATTCCTTATGATAATTGAAAAGGAGGAATCGAGATGGCCAATGATCAAGCAACACCTAAAAAAAACAGTACGAAGAAACCAGTTCCTGTTAAACTAATCGTTAGTGCAATTTTAGTTGTTTTTATTATTATTTTTGCAGCTGTGAATGCCGAAAAGGTTCGTGTAAACTTCATTTTCATGCATGTTGAAATGCCTTTAGTTCTCGTGATTTTATTTTCCACATTAATTGGTGCTTTAATCATGTTTGGTTTTAGTTATTTTAGAAAAAAATAATGAATTGACCTGTACAATATAAAAATGTGCAGGTTTTTTCTTGCTCAATCGTTGCTTTCCCAGTAATTTTAAGCTACTATTATCTTATCGAAAAAGATAGGTGTGATATATTGTGACAAAATTTAATGAAAAGTTAAACAAATACGCTGAACTAATCGTTAAAGTTGGTGTGAATGTTCAGCCAAATCAAAAAGTTGTGATTGCTTCTAGCATCGAATCGGCGCCTCTTACGCGTTTAATTACCAAGTATGCATTTGAAGCAGGTGCTTTAGATGTGATTGTAAATTGGAATGATGAAGCGGTAACACTTGAGCGCTATCACAGCGCCCCGCTGTCCGTTTTTGAAACAGCTCCTGAACATCGCGTGAAAGAACGAACTGAACTCGCTAAAGAAGGTGCTTGTTTTATTTCCATCGTATCAGAAAATCCTGATTTACTTAAAGACGTAGCAAGTGAAAAAATTTCTGCTAACCAAAAAACAATGGGAGAAGCACTTAGTGAATTCCGTGAACTCTCAATGGCGAATGTTGTAAGCTGGACTGTTGTGGCAGCTGCTTCTGCTGGCTGGGCAGAGAAAGTATTTCCTGACTTACCACTCGAAAAACAAGTTCCAACACTTTGGGAAACCATTTTTGAAACAACGCGCGTCAATACGGATAATCCCGTTGAAACTTGGAAAAACCACGATACTACTTTAAATGCTAAAGCAAATGAATTAAACGAAAAACAATTTAAAACATTACATTACACAGCTCCGGGAACTGACCTTTATATTGGTTTACCGGAAGACCACGTTTGGGTGGGTGCTGGTAGTTATAATGCAAAAGGGCATGAATTTATGGCAAATATGCCGACGGAAGAAGTTTTCTGTTGCGCGGAAAAAACGAGCGTGAAAGGTTACGTTTCTAGTACAAAACCGTTAAGTTACTCTGGAAACGTTATCGATAACTTTAAACTTACTTTTGAAGATGGTCGTATTGTAGGCGTTGAAGCTGAAAAAGGACAGGATATTTTACAAGATTTAGTGAATACAGATGAAGGCTCTCACTATTTAGGCGAAGTGGCGCTCGTTCCAGATCCGTCCCCGATTTCACAAAGCGGTATTTTATTCTACAACACGCTATTTGATGAAAATGCTTCAAACCATTTAGCAATCGGAAGCGCTTATGCGTTTAACATTAAAAACGGTGAAAACATGAGTCGTGAGGAACTTGACGCGCGCGGTGTTAACACGAGTTTAACGCATGTTGACTTTATGATTGGTTCAGATAAGATGAACATTGATGGCATCACGAAATCAGGTGAAACGATTCCTGTATTTCGTAATGGCGACTGGGCATTTTAAAATCCTTTGCGTATAACATATACCGCGTGAAAGCTCCCTCCTGCTTGCAATTTCGGGAGGGGCTTCTTTTATTTTAAACAGAGAAAGAAGGTATATGATGAGATTTTCTACATGGGATATTAATTTAAAAGTGCGCCTTTTTGGGGAGGCACTGCTTGATATTTCTTTTTGGACGGTGTTCCCTTTTTTGACTTTATATTTTTCAGAAGCGATTGGGCGGCAAACAACGAGCTTGCTCCTGATTGTTTCGCAACTTTTGGCCGTTATTACTGCGTTACTCGGTGGCTATTTCGCTGATGTTTACGGACGAAAACGGATGATGAGCATTTCCGTTGTTGGTGAAGGAATTGGTTTTTTAATCTTTGCCATTGGGGCACTTTCGTTTGTTGACTCACCGTACCTGAGCTTTTTTGGATTCACGATTGCGAGTATTTTTATGGCGTTTTATCAGCCGGCGAGCCAGGCGATGATTGCTGACGTTGTGAAGCCAGAACATCGTAGCCATGTTTATTCGGTTTTCTACATGATGATTAACATCGCCGTTGTGATTGGCCCAATTATTGGGGCGGTCGTCTTTAACAGCTTCACCGTTCAGACGCTACTCGCGATTACATTTTTTGATATTGTTCTTCTTTTTCTTTTGCAAAAATTTGGTCATGAAACGGCGCCGCTCGCGCTAAACCCAGTCTTAAGAAAGGAACAAGCGAGCAAAAATATTTTAACCGTTTTAATGGAGCAAATTAAAAATTACCAATTAATTTTCAAAGATAAAATATTTTTCCTCTACATTTTAGCTGGCGTCATTATTTCGCAATCTTTCATGCAACTTGACCTTCTATTCCCGCTTTATATTAAAGAAGTCATTGGCGCATCAAGCTTGTTTGGTATCCCGCTTAGCGGCGAAAAACTATTTGGCGTCGTCGTTTCCATCAACGGCTTTTGTGTTGCGTTACTCACTGTGTTTATGACACGCTGGATGACACGTTACAAGGAAAAATTTGTCTTTATGAATTCCTCGTTCTTATACGGCATCGCTATTATGTGTTTTGCCATTTCAACAGGCGCACTTGGTGCCATTTTCGCTATCATTTTATTTAGTTTTGCTGAACTGATGACTGTAGGTATACAGCAAAATTTCGTTTCCAAACTAGCACCGGAAGATAAGCGGGCGATGTATTTCTCGGCGGCGGGCCTTCGGTATACGCTCGGGAAAGTCATTGCTCCACTTGCCATTACGCTTGCGACATTCATTGGGTATTTTTATACTTTTGCGATTATTGCCAGTTTGGCGGTCATTAGTGGACTGATTTATTACGTTATGTACATTCAATATGAAAAAGCACATCATTAAACGTGTCGCGGCAATCGCATTTTAAACGATGGTCGCGACATGTTTTTTTATTACAGAGATTACGGTGAATTTACTTTCTTCAAAAAAAGAAAAGGTTCTGATTAACATTTCTTATCATGAAGCTAAATCTGGTGCTTAACGCGCGAAAAAGCTTTATACTGTTCCATAAGGCCTTTTGTGCCGAGTATTTTATTGTTAAAGAAAGTTAGGTGTTAAAATGTTTGGGAGTTCAACAATTGGGATTGATTTAGGTACGGCGAACATCCTCGTCTACAGCAAATCAAAAGGTATCATTTTAAACGAACCTTCTGTAGTAGCTTTAGACACACACACGAAACAAGTTTTAGCGATTGGAACAGAAGCTAAAAATATGATTGGAAAAACACCTGCGTCTATCGTGGCGATACGGCCAATGCGAGATGGAGTTATTGCAGATTTTGATATTACTAGCGGCCTTCTTCAGGAAATTATGCGACGGATTAACGCAGCAGGCGGAGGCTTTAAGAAACCAAAAGTAATCGTTTGTACGCCTACGGGAGCAACTTCCGTTGAACGTCGCGCGATTACCGATGCGGTTAGCAGCATGGGGGCGCGCTCTGTCGTTCTAATTGAGGAACCTGTAGCCGCCGCAATTGGAGCCGATCTTCCGGTTGACGAGCCACTGGCGAACACCATTGTCGACATTGGTGGTGGAACGACTGAAATTGCGATTATTTCTTATGGAGGGGTTGTATCTAGTACCTCGATTCGAACTGGCGGCGATCATATCGATGAAGAAATCATCGCGTACATTCGGAAAAATTATAACGTTTTAATTGGCGAATCCACAGCTGAACGCGTCAAAATGGAACTCGGCTACGCGCCTATCCCGCATGCGGAAAAAACAATGGAAGTTCGCGGACGCGATTTACTCACTGGTCTTCCGAAAGTGGTAGAAATTTCCTCGAATGAAATCCAACATGCGATTTCTGAACTATTAAATCGTGTTTTGGAAGCAATCCGCCTGACGCTTGAAAAATGCCCTGCGGAATTAAGTGGCGATATTGTTGACCGCGGCATTGTTTTAACTGGTGGCGGTGCCCTCATTCAAGGCTTACAAGAATGGCTTGTAAAACAAATTGATGTGCCAGTACATATGGCGCCAAGTCCGATGGAATCGGTTGCGATTGGCACAGGAAAATCACTGGAGTATATCGAAAAATTAGATAAGCTAGCTGGAAAATAAAAAAAGCGTGTGAACCTTGTTAAAATAAGGATCACGCGCTTTTTATTTCCTTGAAAAGTCGCTCTTAGTTTGATAAAATTAATTCGTTAGGCTTTTGTCCTGGTAGCTCAGTAGGATAGAGCGACAGCCTCCTAAGCTGTAGGTCGTGGGTTCGATTCCCTCTCAGGACATCTATAAAAAGAAACATAGGTAAGCAAAAATCCAGTAATAATTCCATCTTTCGAAATGGATTTCACTGGATTTTTGTTTATTTATATCCTAAACTCTTTTATTTTAAACAATTAAAGTTGTATAAATCATTCTACTAAAAAATGGTCGCTTCCGCGACCACTTTTTCTTAATCTTATTTCTCCACCAATCTAAAATGTTGCCACGGAAGAATATTTTCAAGCAAATAGCGTTCTTCTGGAACGACACGGGCCACGATATTTGTGTTGCCAGAGTTTTCCATATCGCGGAGAGCAATTTGCATTTCGCCTTTGTACCGCTCGTAGCCGTTGTTATCGATTGTCACATCACCTAAAGCAAGTTTTTCCGTATCATGAGCTGGGAAATCATGCGTTTTAAAGTTTACGCGCGTCATCGTTGAACGGATAACATAAGCGGAAACGTCGCCACGGTTGAAGTGTTTTTGCGTCAACACGATTTCTTTTTCAACAGCAGTTGTTCCTGGTAAAAATTCAACTGCGATTTGTAATTCGTTGCGGTTCAGTTCACCGAGTGCCTTTAGCTCCGCCTCAGATGCGAACATGTTCCCCACAATGACATCGTCAATTAAACCGGTATTCCACAAATCTTTCGCTTGAACAGTAATATCCACGCCGCGATGTTCCTCAAGCGTTGGAAGTCCCCCGTCTACAACGAACCACGGACCATATTCGCCGCTGTTTGAAGAAACAAAAGCAGCCGTTCTTAAGTTTAAATCTTTAAATTGCTTGCTCGTACGTAAGAAGTGCTCGCGTGAAAGCGCCGTGTAGCGTCTAGGATAAAAGTTATGGCAACCGATAATGTTTGCCACATTTGCTTTATAAGATAAAATATTTTCAACATAACGTGTACCGTTACTAATGTTTAATTCAATCATTAAATCGTTGTCATCAAAGCTCATTGCCGCTTCTTCCGCGCCCGAAAAACCTAAATCAAGGCGTAAACCAGATAAGCCGATTTCTTTAAAACGGTCAAGTTCTTGATAAGTAACATTAAGCGATTCAAAAACAGTCGGATCAACGTCGGCAATCACTTCATAACCGAGCTCATTCGCGCGTTTACAAATCGTTTCGAGTTTCGCGAATTCTTCTTTATCGTTTGCCGAAATTAAACATGTAAAAATACGACTGAAGCCATATTTTGCAGCAGTTTCAATATATTGTAGTGATTCTTCTAAGGCAACATGTTGCGGGAAAACCGAAATACCTAATTTTCTCATAGTCAAAAACCCTCTCTTCTCTTATTTCGTGCGATATAGTTCAACAATTTCTTTCGCTAAATCTTTAAACGTGATGGCATTCATCAAGTGGTCTTGTGCATGCACAAGTAAAAGCGACACTTCTGTTTTTTCACCACGAGCTTCTCCTTGGATTAAAGCCGTTTGCGAATGATGTGCTTCGAGTAAAGCTTCCTCCGCTAATTTGATTTGTTCGTCGGCTTTTTCAAAATCACCTTTTTTTGCTGCATCAATAGCGAGCATAGCATCGCTTTTTGCGTTGCCTCCAAAAACGATAAGTCCCATAATAGTTTGTTCTAATTCCATTTTATACACGTCCTTTTCTTTAATTATCCGCTTGCATCATTCGAAATGCTTGATCTAATACTTTGTTTCCATCCATGGTGCCAAAGTCTATGCTGTCAATAATCTCAACCGGTATTCCAAGTGGATCTAATTTTTTCTTTAAATTTTTAGCTAAAAAACGAACTTGCGGTGCGAGTAAAACGGCGTCCGTATTCTGGATATGTTTATGAACATCAGCCTCAGCAACAGCGAGTACTTCCGTTTCAATCCCGCGTTCAGAGCTTACCTCAGTCATTCTTTTTACAAGTAGGCTACTTGACATTCCTGCCGAACAAATGAGCATAATTTTTTTCATTTTGACCCTCCGAAATCGAAATTTAGCAACAAACTATTAGAATGCAAGTTTCATGCCAACTTCGTTATTTTCAAATGCCTACTGTATCCTCTTTTTCTTTTACACAAAATCAGTAGAAGTGTGTAGCTTTCTACACACTTCTGCATATTTTAGTCTGCCGCACCAATTCGATTCGCGAGCATCATTTGCGTGAGATAAGCAATTTCGGATTGCGGCACTGTAATATTATACTCGCGCTCCACATTTTCCATCATTTGCTGGGTGACTTGCATCTCAACTAAATGATTTTTCGCAAACTCATTAAAATCTGGGAACTCACGGTCAACAGCACCCAGGCGCATGCGTTCAATTAGGAATGCTAAATGTAAAATCATGCCGATGTCAACACCCGGTTCTAAAATTAAGTTAAGTTGAATTTGCAACTCGGAAATGATTTTCCGCAAGAAATAAACAAGCTCTTCCGCTGACTCGACAGCTGTTAAATTTCCGTTTAAAGAAGCAATTAATTTTTCATAAGGTACTTCGTCATTTAAAATTCGTTTGATAATGTCGATGCCGCCATCTGAAAAGACTTCAAGCGCACTGAAAAATGGAATATCACGATACTGGAATTCAACAGAACCCATAATTGCTAAAATATTGTATTCCTCCATCAACTGATCAATGCGCTCACGAAACGCCTCTTTGTGCAGAAATTGCAGAACAATAATTTCCACTTTCGTTTGGTCAATAAGCGGTTCCACACGAGCCCGAAGCTGTTCGGCAACGCCTTCTCCAGTGAAGCAAGTAAAAATAACAACATTTTTAGCAGGTTTCGCCCGTAAAATTTGTGCTTTATATTTGTTTTCAAACAATTGCTGACAACTTTGGTAGATGTCTTCAAGTCCCCTGCCAAGCGAAGCCTTTCGAATTGCCTCAAGCACAACCGGCGTGCTAGCCATAGTCACCGTTTTCGTCCGAATGCCGAGCTCTTCTGTCAGCATGTTCCCAAACGAAGCGAGCGAGCCCATATCTGAAAGAATTAGCACACCTTTTTGTGGATCTAACTTGACGACCAGTTTTTTAACTTTTTCATACATCGTCTTCACTTCCATCGAAAGCGGCATGTCGATTGCCGTACCACTTTCAATGCTTAAAAGTTCCTGCACCGTTTCCACCATGCTCGTTGCAGTCGAGCGGCCATGCATGAGGACTAAAACTTCCACTTGCGCTTCACTCACAAACATCGATTCAACCACTTCTGCTGTTAAAAACATCGTTAAGAAGCCAATTTCATCAAATGGGATTTCAATGCCTAGTTCCTGCTCAATTAAAGAAGAAATATCAATGGCAACTTGGAACTCCTTCGGATATTTTTTGCGAACATTGTTTAAATCGGGGTGAATAATATGTTTTTGTTCGCGAATCCGTTCAATTGTGCTTTGTAAATGAAGTGCAAAAGCAAAGCGCATCTTGTCATTATACTGCCGTTCTAGGCGGTTTGTCGCCACTTCATATACGCGCTCCGTAAGCCGCCAAATTTCTGGGACAATGATTTCCTTCGCCGTTTGTTGCGTCGGAAGTTGCACCATATAATCGTGGAAATATTGGTCCACGTCCACATAAAGTGCAGCCTCGAGCTCTGTCTGATTTTTCCCCTCTTTAATCAATTCGTCAGCACGATCTTGAATGGCCTGGTAGACATCATTTACGTTCGTATATTTGGCCGCACTTTCCTCGCTCGAATCGGCAAATTTAAAAATCGTTTTATTCACGTCAATAAGGCGATTAAGCTTTTCAGGCTCGTCTTTCATGTGCAGTAGACCTTTTTGAACATGGATGGGCAAATCGTCCTGTTCGATTAAAATGTAGTTTGTCGCCTTCGTTTTATAATGTAAGAACGCTTTCGCACACGCCAATTTTAAGTCACGTTGCAATTGTCCCACATTGGCGCTTGCATGATAAAGTAAAAAGGCGATTAGAGCTTGGCGATGTACGCGAATCGGCTGGTTTAACCGGCGCGCTTCCTGCTTCAAGAAAAATTCAATCAATTGATAGCGCTCTTCCAAATTGCGTTCTGAAAGTGCCGGTAGCGTAATCGTCATCGGAATCCGTCTAGTAAACGTTTCAAGGAGAAAATTATCTGGCGATTCCGTTGTCGCTCCAATAATTTGCACCTGTGCGGTATGCACTTTTGAACTTTCACCAAGCGGACGATACTCCCCCTTATCGATAAAAGTAAAGAGCATTTCCTGACCTTCTGGCGGCAAGCGATGAATTTCATCTAGGAAGAGAACACCTCCATCTGCTTTTGCTAACAAGCCCGAACGTGTTTCTTCTGCGCCTGTATATGCGCCTTTTATAACGCCAAAAATTTGACCAAATAAAAGCTGCGGATTTTGTGCGTAGTCGGCGCAGTTAAACGATACAAATGGAGCGGTTTTCGAAATCATGGTAGACTCTTTCGCAAAATGATACATACATTCCGCAAAAAGCGATTTCCCAGTACCCGTTTTCCCTAAAATAAGCGTATGAAGACCGTGCGGTGGATATAGAATCGCTGCTTTAGCTTGTTGAATACTAACCTTTAAACTGTCACTAGAACCAATTAAACGATCAAAAGCGCTTGTTTCATTCGAGGTAGCATCAACTTCACTTTCTATCTTTAAAGCTTGATAAAAAACTGGTTTCCCAGGTAGTTTTTCAATTTTGTTTTCTTTAAATAGGTCATTCAAGTACCTGCTGGCGTTAGCCCGGTCCATACCTAGCGCATTTGCTACATCTCCAGCTGAAACTTTTTGATTCATCGCATTTAAGTGTTGTAATACTTCATCTTTTCTACTCGACATGCCCTTCGCTCCTTTAAAAACTCATTCATCTTTATTATACTCGTTTTTGTAAGCGCCTTTCAAGTTGTTAAAAAAGACGTTTACTTTTTCTTCGGTGCTGCACCAGACATAAGTTTTCCTTTATAGAAACGAACAAGCTCTCCCGTTTGATTTATGCCTGTTAAATATTGCTTGAGCGTTCTTGTTTCTCTTTCATTGACGAAACTAATAACCGTTCCGGCTTTTCCCATTCGACCTGTTCGTCCCGAACGATGCACATATTCTTTTTCTGTTTTCGGAAGATCATAATGAATGACGTACGGGAGGTCTGGGATGTCTAGGCCGCGGGCTGCGACGTCGGTCACGATAAGGAAATTTAATTCCGCTTTTTTGAAGGCTTGCAATGTTTTTTTACGCACATCGCGGCGTATGTCGCCATGAATTCCAGCTGCCTTCACCCCGTCATACGCGAGTTTTTCTAACAGAATATCCATTCTCGGTTTATCGCGAACAAATACAAGCGCGCGCATGCCCGGAACGTGTTCGAGTCTACGTATGAGCGTGGCCTTATCGCGATTTTCGACTTCCATGTAAAGGTGGGTCACATTCTCATTCGCACGCTCAACTGGTGTCGCTTCAATGAACAGTGGTTTTTTTTCGGTTTGTCTAAAAAATTGTTCGGAATCATCTAGTTTCGTTGCCGAAACGAGGACCAGTTGTCTGTCGCGCATACTACTAGCTAAAATCTCCATGGTCGCTTTAAAATTTTCTGCCAGCAGCAATTGGTCGGCCTCATCAAGCGTAATCGTCTTGACTTCATGCATCTTAATTTTCTTTAGCTTGATGAGTTCGAGTGCGCGCCCAGGCGATGCCACAATGATTTGCGGTTTCTTTTTTAGTTTTTCAATTTGACGTTTGACGTTCGCCCCGCCGATAATCGGGAGCACAGTGATACCGTCTTTCACCCACGTTTTAATGGTATCTGAAATTTGCATGACAAGTTCATGGCTTGGGGCCAAAACGAGCCACTGCGTATGTGGTTTTGCTTCTATTTTTTCGAGAATTGGTAGCGTGTAGGCAACCGTTTTTCCGGTCCCGGTCGGAGAAATCGCAATCACATCGTCCCCGTTTTGAAGCGGCTCATAAATTGCGTTTTGAATATCTGTCGGTTCACCGTATGCATGTTCCAACCATTTTTCCTGCCAAATTTTTTGCATATTAAATCTCCTCTTTTTTCATTCATTAAGTAAGCTCATCATATCATAAAAAAAAAGGTAAAACCATATGGCTTTACCCTAGAGTGATGACAAATTGCAATCTGATTTCGTGCTGTACGTTTTGCTTGTCACCTTAATTTACCCGACTGAGCCGCCTCGAATGAGCGACGTGTAAATGATTTCGTTTTCAGTTTCTTCTTGTTGCAGCAATTTCACGAGCTTTTCAGCGGCGACAGCGCCCCATTTGTACTTGGAATAGTCGATGGTCGCTAGGCGCGGGTTTAGATAGGCGCCGACATCGCGGTTATCGAAGCCGATAATGCGAACATCGCGGCCAATGACAAAATTTTGTTTCGCGAAATAGCGGTACATTCCTATCGCCATGTTGTCGTTAAGCGAAAGCACCGAAACGGGATGCTTCCATTCGCGAACAATTTGGGCGGCGGCAAGCTCACCAGAAGCTTCTTCAAAATCGCCTTCGATGACGTGGACTTTTTCGCTATCAAAACGCGCCAGTTCCGTGAGAGCGGTGTCAAAACGGACGTTGCCGTCAAACGAATCTTTTGGTCCTTTGATGACATAAAAGTCGCCGCTAAACCCTTCTTTTAGGAAATCGACAGCGAGAGTGGCGCCTCCTTTGTTATCTAGCAAGACTTGGCGGATGTTAGGGTGCGTCAGTTCGCGGTCAAGCACAACCATTTTGTGGCCGCGATCAGCGTATTTTAAAATATCTTCCGTTTTAAACGTAGCATCCAATATGATGGCACCGTCAATCATTTTTTCCGGTAAAAAACGCTGCGATTTTTCCCCGCTGAGGGCAATAAGTTCATAATCTAATTTGCGCAGCGTTTCCGTGAGTCCATCAAGAAGTGGTCCGTAAAAAGCGCCGCCGTAGTTCGCCAAATAGGCGCCGATAATTTTTGTTTCGCGTGTTTTCAAAGTGCGTGCGGCCATGTTTGGAACATAGTTTAGCTCATTCGCAATGGCTAGAATGCGTTTCCGTGTCTTCTCCGTCACCTTCGAACTTCCGTTAAGCGCATAGGAAACGGTGGATATGGAAACGCCAGCTTGTTTTGCAATATCTTTAATTCCTACCAAATAAATCGCTTCCTTTTCGCTATTTTATTATATTATACACATTTTCTTAAATGCTGGTAAACAAAATTTCAAGCGCATGCTCCCCTTTTTCAAGTTCCGCTTTTGGGATAAAAAGAGCGCCCTCTCTGTATGGATTACGCAAAAGCTCACGCCGCGTTTCCCCTGCGAAAGTAATCCCTTTTTCCGTGCTCAACTTGAAAGTTAGATTTAGCGTGCGTCCAGAAAGTTCCATCGTCACTTTAAGGCCGTCTAAATCCCGCGGTAAAACAGGATCAAACTCAAAATGATTTGCCGTTTCGCGAATTCCTAAAACGGAGCGAATCAATTGGTTTAAGTAAATGCCAGGTCCGCTTGAATAAATGCGCCAGCCGCCTTTCACGGGAATACTTCCTTTTTCGACAGCAGCGAAATCATCTTGCGCGGCGTAGCGGTCAAGGAAAGCCGCATCTGAACTACTAAAGTACGTATTGCTTTGACGCGTAGCTGCGTTTGGTACAACTTCACTAATTTGAATTGGGTTAATCACATCTAGCATGTGCACTGCGCGACCGTCCCCAATTTTCGCAAGCGATTCAATATAGCGAATGTGTGCGTGAACGTATTGCAAACCGACCTCACGACCAAAGTTTGCTGCTTGCTCCGCCCGTTTAAAGTGCTTGCTCACACCACCCGCGTAATGCGCCGGTGCGCTCATCAGACGGACGCCATCAGGGTGGAGCAAATGCTCTTCGATAATATCAAAATTTTTCTTGCGCTGCTCATCGCTCACAAGTTCGGCGATGACGCTTCTTGTTAACGGAATTAGACGGTAATCAATTTTCGTTTCTCTATCTTGCGGATGAATCATAAATTCCGCTGTTTGTTCATCTTTCATATACACAAACCCAGGAATGACATCTGTAGTGCCAAGCATATAGTTGTTAAAATCACGCTTAATTGCATCCGCAAGCTCCGCATAATGTTTGCCCTCTGGCATTTCGTCCCCCAAATGCTGCATCACTTGGTACGTCAGCGCGACCGTCCAACTGGAAACCATCCGTTTTTTAAGTTCACTGTTTGCCGGCTGCAAAGTGTCGTCCCAGTCGCCGTCACCATAATTGGAAAGCGAAGTCCCTTTCATAAAGCGACTTTCAATTGTCGCAACAGCTTTTTCGATGTGTGCCTTTAAAGTTTCTTTCGAGTCGGTGTATCCTTTTGTTCTCGCCGAAATAAACGGAATGCTTTCTTCCAAAATCGTTTTATCCCCTGAAAGCGCCAGATAATCGCCGACCATTTTGAGCGGCCAAACGATGACGTCTCCGTGGCTTTCTTCTTGCTGAATGTCGACGTATTCATCGAACATAAACCACTGCGGCCAGTCACCCGTTTCGGCGTATTGATGCGAAAACACTTTCAAAATAAGTTTGCGAAGCACTTCTTTTTGTCCCGTTGCAAGGAAAAATTCAAATGGCCCTTGCGACACATCACGCGTCCCCCAAGCGGCGCCACTACCTTGTTCAAGACCGTGCGGCGAAGCATAGTGAATCAACATTTGGTGCGCATACCAGTAAGCCGTCAAATTGTACTTTTCAGCAAAAGTGGAGTCATGCGAAAGCTTGAACTGTCCAAGTAGCTTATCATAAAACTGCTCAAAATCCGCTTCTTTTTCGGCAAAAAAACGACCGTCTAACGTAGCTTGAACTTCAAAATGCGCGCTTTCCTTCTTCGAGTAGATAAAGCAATCTAAATCAGCCGTGTTAATCGCTGCATGCGCAATAAAACGCTCATCTGTTATTTCGTCAAAATTGCCGGAAATATGGTACGCCAAATTGGGATAGCGCACGTTGTTTTTTGGCTTGTAAATAAGCGTGCCGTCCGTTTCCGTCCGTGAAAACTCATTTTCGTATTCATTTGGCCCCATACTAACTTGATTCGTCATGATAAAATCATACGTTTTGTTTTGCTCAGAACGAATCGTAACAAGCACTTTTTTGCTCCCACTGGAAAGCTTTGTTTCCACTGTAAGTGTGTCATCAGCCAACAGATAAATCCATTTCGCGCGGTTCGTCTGCATCTCGAATACACTCGGCATCGTGAGCAGATGAAGCCCGTCAGTTTTGCGCAAATAAATTCGGAGTCCACTCGTTTGAAGCAAATTAAGCGCGTTTCGCTGATGCGAACTAAATTTATTCATGTTCGTGTTCCCAAGCGTCACATGCGTTTGGAATACGCCCGCCATATAAACCGTTGTCGCCAGTGTGTTTTCCGGCGAGAGCAAGTCAACTTGATCAAGCAAAATCGTGCCGTGCGCACGCTCCACCAGGCGTTCTTTTTCCTTTAAAACAACATGCGCTTTTTCTGGGGTAAAAAAACTTAGCGTCTTGTTTGCCGACTGCTCTTCAAACAGGCGTGCTGGATAGTGCGCCTGAAGCCATTTTGCAGATGCCGTTTCGCCTCTAATTTCTGCCGCATGCCCGTGTTGTCGCACCATTTTTTCGCCCAATTGAAAATCGCTTTCTTCCAAACTATCAAAAAGCGCGTTTAGTTTCGCGGTAGAAGTTACAGATGTAGTCGCTTCCATTTGATTTCGCGTGAGCAGCCCATAAAAACACGTTTTTTCCTTCCCTTGCAAAAGTTCCGTTTGTAAACCGACCAGCGCCATTTCATATTGCCATTTGCGATTTTTAAGTCCGTCGCCTAGAAGTCCTTCCGGCGCTTCACCAAGTTTAACGCCCGTCCCGTAAAAATCGAATCCGTCCGTCACAAACCGTGTAATTTTACTTAAAGCACCAAATTCAGCGCCCGGAAATTGATTCCCCGCTTGCGGCTGGTTTTGCCGCGTCAAAATAACCTTCCCACGCTCCGTATCAAGCACATTATAATCAAGGTACTGCGCCATATACGCCTCGTTCGTTCTAACAGCCGAAACATCAGCAAGCCCTAAATCCTGAATATAAATTAAATCATAACTTCCTTGAATATCCGCTGCCACCTCATAAAACCAACCATCTGCATGGATATGAAAAGTTACCAAATAGCTTCCAACAGGTAAAGTACCCGCATAGCTAACCGCACTCGCATGATAGGAAAACGTCGCGTCTTCATTTAATAGCGGATAACTTTTCCCGTCCGCCCGTAAGAAAATTTGTCCTAACCGCGTTTCAAGCGGGTTTTGCAATACTTGATTCACAAGCACCCCGTCATACAAAAGCGCATGCAAGTGCCCCGTTTCAAAAAATTTCGCCTCAAATTGACCTTTTCCAATTGTAATCATCTAACCACCCTAACCTCAAAACTTTTCACATCCACACTACTCGTTCCAATAAACACCCGGTGAAGCCCAGCTTCCTGCACCACAGTCAAATCCGGTAAATAAAACGAAAAATCTTCTTTTGTTAAAGCGAAAGAAAGTGTCGTTTTCTCACCCGGTTCTAGGCGCACTTTTTGAAACGCCTTAAGCTCTTTTAGCGGCCTGGAAACACTCGCTGTAATATCTTGCAGATATACTTGAATGACTTCGCTGCCGGCGCATTCGCCCGTATTTTGAACCGTCACTTTTACATGAAGCGTATCCGCTAGCGCGATTTCGTCCGCCACTTCCATTTCACTAAGCACAAAATTCGTATAGCTTAACCCAAAACCAAACGGAAACAGCGGTTCATTTGGAATATCCAAATACTGCGACAAATATTTCTCACCCGCGTTTTGCGCCGTTTTTGGGCGACCCGTGCGCAGCTCATTATAGAAAATTGGAATTTGTCCAGTTGTTTGCGGAATGGTCATCGATAGCTTCCCAGAAGGATTTACTTCTCCCGTCAGCAAATCAAAAATGGCATTTCCAGCTTCTGTTCCTGGAAAAAAGACATCTAAAACCGCTTCAGAATGGTCAACTAAATCGTGGATATCAAGCGGGCGACCGTTGAATAGAACCGTCACGACTGCCGAATTTGCCTTTGCAACACGTTTAGCGAGCTCATATTGCGCCTCCGGTAAGCGAATTGTCGCAAGACTTGCCGCCTCACCACTCCACTCGCTTTTTTCGCCAACACATAAAACGACGACGTCCGCATTTTTGGCTGCCGTTTCCGCTTCCTGCAACACGTTTTCCGAGATTTGCTCGTAGTCAGTGGACACAATTTCTGTGGCGCTGAATTTGCCCGAGAAGGCGTCCGCCATCGACACCGCATCTTTCTGTTCGCCGTACACAACCCAACCGCCCAAAACATCTTGACTATCCGCAAGCGGTCCAATCAACGCGATTTTTTGGTTGAAAGCAAGGGGTAAAATGTTTGCATTGTTTTTCAACAGCACGGCTGATTCATGCGCGACATTTCTTGCTACTTGGCGGTTCTCATCAGACAAAATATCTCCGCTACGCGAATCCCGTTTTAATCCCCGATAAGGATCTTTAAAGAGCCCTAGTTCCTCTTTTAATACGAGCATACGCATCACCGCTTCGTCTAATAACCCCTCCGAGACCTCGCCCGTTTCAACGAGCTCTTTTAGATTTGTAATAAAGCATTCCGTCATCATTTCAAGGTCAACACCCGCTAGGAGCGCGCCTTTTGCGGCTTCTTTCGTATCAGCTGCCGTCCCGTGATTAATAACTTCTTTCACTGCGCCCCAATCTGAAATCAGCACGCCTGAGAAACCAAGTTCTTGCCGTAAAACGTCTCGATTTAGCCATTTATTCATAGTCGCCGGAACGCCTTCTAGTATATTGAAAGACGTCATCACCATTTTCGCACCCGCTTCAAGCGCCGCCTGATAAGCTGGTAAATAATTTTGATAAAACTCGCGTTTACTCATATCAACTGTATGATATTCACGTCCTCCTTGCGGGGCTCCGTATGCCGCGAAATGTTTCACGCAAGCAGCTAAGCGCGTGTAATCTTCCTGCAAATTTCCGCCTTGGTATCCGCGAACCATCGCCGCACCTAAGCGACTATTCAAATGTGGATCTTCGCCTGTAGATTCCATGACACGTCCCCAGCGCGGGTCCCGAACTAAATCCACCATCGGAGAAAATGTCACATGATGCCCACTTGCTGTCGCTTCAAGTGCCGAAACTCGAGCCATTTCACTTGCCACCTCTTCACTAAAAGATGCGCCTAGTGCTAGCGGAATAGGAAAAATCGTTTTATGCCCATGAATGATGTCCGCCATAAAAACAAGCGGAATTCCTAAGCGATTTGTTTTCATATGTTCTTCCTGAATTTGTAACATATCTTTTTTCGAGCTCGACCCTAAAACCGAACCCGCATTTTGAATAATGCTTTCCGTCAAATTGAGCTCTTCCATCGGTCCAGTAATTTCGCCCTGCATTTCGGTTCCTTTGAAGAATATCGGTGAAAGTTGCATCATCTGACTAATTTTTTCATCAAGTGTCATTTTTCCAAGTAAATCTTCCAACTGATTCTTATCCATAACGGCCTCCTAAATTTCTTTTGAAATCGAAACGTTTCTATCTAAATATAACAACAGTATAAGCGCTTTCTTTTTTATAGTCAATCATTTTTATTGTTTCACAAGATTTTATCGTCGATTATCACTTTTCTTACTATTAAATGGGCGAAAACCGAATTTGATTAGCATGGCAAACGCAATATCAAAAAAACGTTATATAGAGCCATTTAAATACCTTTTTTGATTTTTTTAGAAAAAAATAGTTGAAACCGATTACATTTCATATTATAATAACCCTATCGAAACGTTTCTATAAAATTTCAAGTTTGTGAAAATGCGTCATAAAAAACGGAGGTAAAAATAATGAAGAAGAAAATGAGTATTGTTTTGTCTGTTTTAGTTTTATCCTTAAGTTTAGTGTTAGCAGCTTGTGGTTCAGGAAGTGGGAGTGAGTCTAGCGATAAAGATACTTTAACAGTATGGGCAATGGGTGATGAAGCAAAATCCCTGAAAGACTTAGCCAAAGACTTTACGAAAGAAAGTGGCATTGATGTCAAAGTACAAGTTATTCCTTGGGCAAATGCACATGACAAATTACTAACTGCTGTCGCATCAAAAGAAGGTCCAGATGTTCTGCAAATGGGAACGACTTGGATGCCTGAATTTGTAGAAGCTGGCGCTATTCAAGATATTTCGAAGGAAGTTAAAGCGAGTGAAAACATGAATCCCGACAAATTTTTCCCGGGTTCAGTAAAAACAACCGAATTTGACGGCAAATACTACGGTGTTCCGTGGTACGCAGAAACGCGCGTCTTATTCTACCGTACCGACTTACTTAAAAAAGTAGGCTACAACGAAGCCCCTAAAACATGGGATGAGCTTTCCGACGCTGCTTTAAAACTTTCTAAACGTGGCAAAGACATGTATGGCCTTAACGTTGACGCGAACGAACAAACACTAGGCTTTATGTTCGGTCGTCAAAACGGCTCTGAGCTTCTTACAGATGACAATACAAAACCCGTTTTTAATCAAAAAGAATTTGTAGATGCAGTGAAATATTTAGATTCCTTCGTAAAAAATGGTTCTGCTCCTGACACTGATTTAGGCATGGATGCTGCCCAAACATTTGGTGGAGACGGAATTGTACCGATGTTCATCAGTGGACCGTGGATGGTTAACACCATTAAAACAACGATTCCTGATATCGAAGGAAAATGGGCAACTGCTGTTCTTCCTAAAAAGGAAAATAACATCTCCAGCCTAGGTGGCGCGAACTTGACTGTCTTCAAATATTCTAAGAAACAAAAAGAAGCACTTAAATTTATGGAATTTATGAGCCAACCAGATATTCAGTTGAAATGGCTCAAAGACACAAACTCAATGCCAGCAAGTAAAGCAGCATGGGAAGATAAAACACTAAAAGAAGACCAATTCTATCAAGTGTTTGGTGAGCAAATGAAAGACGCTGAACCAATGCCACTTATTCCAGAATTTGAAGAAATTGCACAAACGTACCTCAAAAACTGGGAACAAATTTATCGCGGCGGTGCTGATCCACAAGAACAAATGGACTCATATAATCAGCAAGTCATCGATATACTCAAGAAATAAAATACCGCGGGGCGCACTTTGCCCCGTTTTTTCATAAGAAAGGAGCGCCATGAAACAGTTTTTAAATCGTCATACACCCTATTTCTTTATTTCGCCAGCGCTAATTTTACTTATTCTTTTTTCCCTTATACCGATTGTCGTCGCTTTTGTTATTAGCTTCACCGACATCAACTTAACGGGACTGGCGGACTTTTCGAAAATTAATTTTATCGGATTTGAAAACTATATCAATATTTTACAGGATCCGGTTTTCTTGAAATCCATTGGAAACACACTATTTTATGTTATTGTCGGTGTTCCACTTGTCATCGTTTGTTCGCTTGCTATTGCGATTATGATTAACTTTTCGCAAGCGAAGATTTTCCAATTTTTCCGCTTAATCTTTTACACACCTTCCATCACAAACGTTGTCGCGGTGGCCATTGTTTGGAGCTATTTATACAACCCGCAATTTGGGCTTTTTAACTACTTGCTGTCGCTCATTGACTTGCCGCCAGTTCCGTGGTTACAAGATCCTACGATTGCTAAAATCTCTTTAATTATTCTTGCTGTATGGCGGGCCATTGGTGTCAATATGATCATTTTTTTAGCGGCCCTGCAAGGTATTCCAAAAGAATACTACGAAGCAGCGCAACTAGATGGTGCCGGCAATTTCCAACAGCTCTTTAAAATTACCGTACCGCTTCTTAGTTTTGCGATTTTCTTTGTCAGTGTAACAACATTAATTGGCTGGTTGCAATTCTTCGAAGAGCCGTTTGTTATGACAAAAGGCGGGCCGCTAGACAGTACAAATTCAGTTGCCCTTTTCATCTACCAAAACGGTTTCCAATTTAGTAAATTCGGTTACGCGGCGGCTGGGTCATTTATTCTGTTTATCGCGATTATTATCGTGACTCTGATTCAATTCCGTTTACAAAGAAAAAATAATACGATGTAATTTGAGAGGAGAAAAAAATGAATCCATATACAGAGAAATCTCGCATGTCAAAACTAATTGTTATTCTTATTTTAACGATTGGCGGATTTTTTATGATTTTGCCGTTCATTTGGATGGTTCTCTCCTCCTTTAAAACGGATGCAGAAATTTTAAAAATTCCTCCAACCATTTGGCCTGAAACATTCACTTGGGAAAATTTCAAAATGTTGTTTGTTGAAATGAACTTCAGTGTGTATTTAAAAAATACACTTATTATCGTGCTATTCTCTTTCATTGGCCTATTTTTCAACGCAATGGCCGGCTATGGTTTTGCTAAATTTAAATTTAAAGGGAAAAACAAACTATTTTATTTAGTGTTAGCTACAATGATGATTCCCGGACAAGTAACTATGATTCCGGTCTACTTAATTTTAAATGCGATGGGACTCACCAATACAATGACAGGTATTATCCTCCCCGGCCTAGTTGGCGCCTTTGGGATTTTCCTATTCCGGCAATTTATGTCCACCATTTCCGATGACTTGCTTGAAGCGGCACGACTAGACGGAGCAAGTGAATTTTATATCTTTTGGCGAATTATCATCCCGATCTCGCGTCCAGTATTAGCTGTTCAAGGGATTTTGACATTTATCGCAGGCTGGAACTCATTCCTATGGCCACTCATTATTGCCAACGACGAGAAGTACTATACACTTTCCGTTGGCTTGCAACTACTAAAAGGGCAATATAGCAGTAATTACGCTTTGCAAATGGCAGGTTCTACCTTCATGGTTATCCCCGTTATCTTGATTTTCATGATGTTCCAGAAATATATTTTAAAAGGCTTCAATGTTTCAGGAATGAAATGATGAATTAAAAAGACAAAAAACGGTGCTACAATCCAAAAGTTAGAGCACATTTAATTAAATTTTTTGGCTGGTCTGAAGACAGTATTCTATCTGACTTCGGCCAGCCAATTTTAATTTGATATATTGATGATGATACAATCTTATTACTATAGAAACTTATTATGTTTTGGGATTAGCTTTCGTAAAATATAAATGTTGCAACCTCTAAAAAGATTTTCTACCCATTTTTTTGATTAAGTTAGAATTTACACCTTACATCGGCCTATAAAAAAAGCCGAGAGATAAGTTGTCTCTTCAGCTTTCCGTCCGTTTAGAACTCAAACAATTGCTAGGGATGGTCTTATAAATACTGCCACCCCTACTTCAGTTATATTATTTTTATCTTCGTAGCAAATGTTCACTACACAAAACTTTCCAATGAGCGCTTCAGGCTTCTTTTAATTTTTAGGAATGTATTTAAATAGCTGATAACTTTCTCTAGCTGTCAAAGCGAGATTCTTAGCTGCCACTTCTTTTTTCAAGGCCGAGTCTAAAGAAATCGGCTCTTGTTGAATTGAAAAAACGCCCAGAAGGAGTGCTTCCAAATCACCTAAGTTTGCGCTTCTCCTACCAGCAAGCCCAATCACTGGAATTGCATATTTCCGAGCAATTTCAGCAATTTTCATTGGTAATTTTCCTTGTGCGGATTGTTGATCTATACTGCCTTCTCCCGTATAGATTAAATCTGCTGTTTTTAGAGCAGCTTCTAAGTTGGTCATTGCTGCAATTAGATCAAATCCAGATTCGATTTTCCCACCAATACAGACCAGACTTCCTGCTATCCCCCCAGCCGCTCCTGTTCCTGCTAGCTCATTTAAATCTGTTCCTACTTGTTCAAAAATAAAGTTTGCCCAGTCTTTTGCCCGTGCATCTAGTCGCTTCACTTGCTCCAAACTTGCTCCTTTTTGTGGTGCAAACACATGTGCAAAACCAAGCTCACCTGAGAAAGGATTACTCACATCACTTCCAATGAAGATTTCAAGTTCTGCGAAGGTTTCTTTTAGCGCGTGTAAATCAATATCAAATTTCGCCTCTTGCAAAAGTAAGTTTCCTTCATGTTTATTTCCTTTTGTAAGAGCAGTAAGCAAGCCTAATCCGCCGTCTGATGTTGCTGTTCCGCCTAAAAAGATAACGATTTGCTTACAATTCCGTGCTTTGGCATCTAGAATCATTTCGCCAACACCAAAACTACTCCCTTGTTTTGTCGTTTCTTCGCTTGGTTTGATGGCTTCAATTCCGATAATCGATGCACTTTCGATGATAGCTGTTTTTTTATTTTTCCAAGTTGTGATGAGGTAGCTGACTTCTCTTGCCCGGTTCAGTGTATCTGTCGCTATCATCGTCACACTTTCCACGTGCTCTAGGCCATGTTTTAAGGCACTCATGCTCCCTTCACCGCCGTCTGAAACTTCATAAACTTGGATGTCTGTTGAAGCATCGATTTGATGAATTCCTTTTTGAATGGCTTCTCCAGCTTCTAAACTTGTTAGACTTCCTTTAAAGGAATCCACTGCGATTGCGATTTTCATTTTTCTTCAACCTCAATCCATGCAAATCCGTAAGCGTTAAGAGAGAGAGTATTTGTAACGAGAGCTTCGTTAATAATGTCAAATCCACTTACGCCTTCGATTGATACAGTTTCATTACTTACGTTTGTAAAAGCCAGAATACTCTTTTGTCCATCTCCAAGATTTCGTTTTAACGCAAAGATTTTTGCTCCATAATCTAACACACTTTGGCTCGCATAAGGGCTAAATTGCTCGTAGTTTTTTCGAGTTTTGATTAACTTAGAAATGCCGTTAAAAATCGTCTTGCGATAATGATTCGTTTCTAACTCGTTAAGCAAAACTTCTTTATCCAATTTTTCACGGTTGATACGCCGATTAATACCAGATTCATTCACACCTTTAAAATCATTTTTAGAACCAAAAAGAGAATGGTAGTAAATGGCTGGAACACCGACCATCGAGAGTAAAATATGATGTGCCGCTATCATTTTCTGAGTTGTCTGTTCATCATCTTCTCCCTCATTCCGTAATGCTTCTGAGTAATTAATGTTTAGCTCATAAACTGTCTCACTACCATCTAGATTCGATTTATAAGATACCTTTCCGCCATTTGCCAGCACTTTTTCGACTAAAAATCCACGTTCTTCTTCAGGTAAAATGCCTTCTGTTGGGCGCATTCCAATTCCGTCATGAGAGGCTAGAAAATTAAAATAGGTCGATGTACTTGAAACACGATCAATATTTTTAGCCCAACCGCTTAGAATTTCGCTGCTGTTTTTTGTAAAAGCATGTAAGACAAGCGGCGGAAGCGGAAACTGGTAAACCATCTGTGCTTCATTCCGTTTGTTGCCAAAGTAGCTGATATTTTCTTCATGCGGTACATTCGTTTCAGTGATGATTTGGGTGTTGGGTGCGAAATATTCCAACAAAATTCGCCAAAGCTGAATTAATTCGTGCGTTTCCGTTAAATGAATCGAGCTTGTTCCCGATTTTTTCCACAAAAAACCAATTGCATCCAGTCGAATGGAAGAAGCCCCTTCTCGTGCATAGGTTAAAATAACATCTGTCAGCCGCGCGAGCATTTTTCCGTCTTGAATGTTCACATCGACTTGGTCTTCGCTAAAGGTTGACCATGCTGAAACAGAACCATTTTTCCCTTCATAGGTATGGAAGAGTGGTGATGTCCGAGGCCTTACAACGTTTGAAACATCAAAATTAGGATTTTCTTTTATAAAGGCTTCTCGAAATTCTGGATCTTCTACTAAAAATCTTTTGAACCAGTCGCTTGATTTTGACATGTGATTTGCAACAAAATCAAACATTAACCGATAATCTTGTCCGAGATGATGAATATCCGACCAGTCTCCAAGTGAAGGATTGATTTGATAATAGTCGGTCACGGAAAATCCATCATCTGACGTATAAGGAAACATGGGGAGTAAATGTACATCCGAAATAGTTTCTCGCGCCACTTCATCAAGCGTTTCTTTAAGCGCAAGTAAAGGTGCCTTGCCTGCAGACTGAATACTATCACCGTAAGTAATCAAATAGACATTGTTTTCCCCGATAACTTCATGTTTAGGAAAGGAAAGTTGTTCAAATTTTTGAATGACGGGTTCAAGCTCCGCCATCACTGCATCTGCTTTTTCACGATATATTTGGTTTATTTTTTCTGAAATTGCTTGTTTGATTTCCAATTTATTCACCTACTTGATTCAAGACTAGACTTGCAAAATCTTTTCCGCCAATTTCTATTACGCTTTTATCCGCTTTTTCATCTAATGTGCAACTCTTGCGAAGTGTTTCTGGTAATATAATTGGTTTTTCTTGTGGATTAAATACCCGCAAAATGATTTGGTTGCTTTTTTCTGCTTTTTTCATACTACTTACAAAAATATCATTCGGCACGGTAAGCATGGTTTTTTCTACTGGTAAACCTTGTAAGTTTTCAGGTTGCGGTAATTCAAAACGATCTAGACGCTCTTCAAAGCTATTCAAATTTTGTAATTGATAGCTCAGTACATTACGAGAAACTTCTTCTGCGCTCCCATATAAATGAACGGGTTCTGGCTCTCCTGCCGTAAAACGGCAACTCAGTTCAAATATCCATTCACCTTGCATCTGAGCATCAGGCGTTTCCACCACTTTATTATTAATTCCAGACGCTCGCCCCGGCCGCCAAGCAAGGTCATCGCGTCCAAGTAGGCCAACACTTCTAAATAGAGTGATAAAAAGGTGTTGATTCGTTGCCTCATATTCTTTTAATCCTTTTGGATAAACCGCCAAGTGTCCTGCCTCATCTGGCGTTACAACCAAACGTTCAAGCGGATAAATTGCTTGCGGGGATTCCGCAAACCCAAGTTCTTTCCAATTTGATAAATAAGGGTTATTATTTTGACGTTCTAGCAAACTATAGCCTTGATCTGCGAAACTCATACCCGCTTTATTTTCACTGGCAAACCGCATTCGAATTCGGTGATCTTTAGTTTGATTATCAAGCTTGTGCGCTAAATGAATTAAATCAGAGTTCTTCGTGAGACGAATCGTTGTCTGGATTTTCATCTGTTCGGTTAATGCATTCGCCTGCTCAAGATTTTTTGCCACTGCCACTTCCGTTTCTACAACCATCTGACTTTCTTCTGCTGACTCTTTCACTTCGAGAATATGAAATCCGTTTGAAAAATTGGCTTCGTTTCCTTCGATAGGTGAAAAATCATAAGAATCCCCACCATCCGCGCAATTTTCAAAATCAAAAAAGTTTTTTCGAACCGTTCCATCTGCTCTTCTTAATTCAATTTGTCCGCCAGCAACACAAATCTCATAAAATTCATTACGGATACTTGTTGCTTCCGTTAACGCTAACACTTCAGCAGAGGTTTCATCAAGCTGCAGCTTACGATAGCCAAATCCTTCAAAATGGACTCTTGCTGTAATTTCCGTACGGTAATACCCCGGAAGTTCAACTTGCACTTCGCCGTCCGCCGTCACCTTCACCTGGGTTCCGCCAGAAATATATTCTTGTTTGCGAATCACTTGGTTTAAAATATTTCCTACAATATCTGTTAGTCGAACTTGCTTTGAGTGAGTAAACACAACGAAGTCCACTTGCTTTTCTACACTTTTAGGACTTAAATGAAATGCAAGTACACCCGATTCTTCTCCCAAGACAGCCCTGCTAATTTGCTTTTTCAAAATATTAATCTGATCGTCAATAATTCGTTCTACTTTAAATAAACGATTCATAATTTCCCGATTAGTTTCATCTGAGTTACACCCGCCAATCGAATCATGCGCATGCACGTCAAAAAGAAGTTTTAGACAATGATTAATCCAGTTTTGCGGATAATTTCCACCAAGATCCTTGCTAAGCACTGCCAAAGGTTCCAACTGTTGATACAGTTTTTCTTCTACTTTTGCGTTTAAAATTTTAATATCCACTCTTTGCGAACGTATTGTATTATGAATACGTGATTTTTGACAAGCAATTAGTTCCCCAGAAATTTCAGTAGCGTGCGGGCGCTCCCATGCTTTTTCCATAAAACTTTCATAATCTGACAAAATAAATTCATAATGCCAATCCCGTTTATTGAGTTCTTCAACCACTTGTGGGAAGTGTTTTCGAACAAAAACCTGATCTCCCCCAGCTGGTAGTAACAAAGGCACGTGCGCTGGATTCTTAGCTTCTAGCGCCTCTAAAATCGGAAGCAATGTTTTTTCTACATAGTCCTCTTCATTTGATAAGAATTTTCCCGGACCATATCCAAAAAAGAGATTATTGGTTTTAATCCCCTCTCCATTTGGTGCAATCCAGTTGAAATTTAAATCTTCGCTAACTTGTTCGTTATACACACCTCTTTGTAGCACGCTATAGGACAGGCCAAATCGTCTAAATATGCTTGGTAAATAAGCATTTTGCCCAAAAACATCTGGCAAATAACCAATATCCATCGAATGTCCCAGCGCTTCAGCTCCTAATTTTCCAATTAATAAATTACGAATGGTCGATTCGGTTTGAACAAGTAAAGTATCCCCTTGTGTGTACCAAGGGCCTACATGTAGCCTATTTTCTTGAACAAGTTTTTTGATACGCTGGCCATCTTCAGGCGTATATTTAAGATAATCCTCAACAACAGACATCTGTCCATCAAAGGTATATGTTTTAAATTCAGGTTGCCTCTCCAAAAAGTGCAACAACTGGGAAAGATTTTCACTTAATAATGTATTGGAATCTTCTATTGAAAAGTACCACTCACGATCCCAATGACTATGTGGTACAACAAAAACTTGCCTTTTCACGGATCAATCACCTATTCTAAATTTTTTATTTCTAAAGAGAATGGGACAAACAAATATTTGCCCCATTTCTGATTTTTACATATCAACTTTCTTACCTTTAGCTTCTTTGCGTTTAATAATCGCGTATCTTACAAAGATGTTTCCAAACGCTATTACAAGAACCCCTGCAAGCAAGCCAATTAAATAAGCTGGTAAATGCTCAACAAGTGGCCAGCCCCAAACTGCTGGGAGTGGTAGCCACTGCACTGCGCCTAAGGCAACTGCTGTACAGGAACCTACGATAGCCCCAATCACATTGATAGGAATCGTAATCAGCGGATTTCTTAGCATAAACGGAATTGCACCTTCTGAAATGGCTAGAAATCCTAGTAGGAATGAAGTGCCTCCAACAACACGTAGCTCTTGTGAATACACACGTCGTCCAACAACAAATCGATCGATCATCGTAGATAAGCCAAGTCCAAGTGGCGGAATGACAATTGCAAGTACACGGGCAGTTAGTGGAAAAATGCCATCTGCTGCTAAACCGATTGCAATTGCACCGGCTGCTTTATTGACTGGTCCACCTAAGTCGAATGCTGTTGCAGCTGCAATAACTGCTGATAGACCAATCTCTCCTGCCCCACTCATATTTGTAATCACATCGGCAATCCATTTATTTAAAGCTCCAAATACTGGATCCACGAAATACATATTGAGTACAAAGATGAAAAGTACCGATAAGCCTGGAACCAAGAACATTGGCTTCATAGCGCTTAAATTTTTACTTAATTTAATCTTGTTGTTTAAGAAACGAGAAAAGTAACCTGCCGCAATACCTAAGACTAATGCTCCTAAGAACCCACTTGGAATTCCGCCATCAATTCCCCAGAATGTGTAATGTAACCCGCCTGCAAAAAGTCCACCTGCAAAACCTGCTACTAAACCAAGGCGGTCTGCAATGGAATAAGCCGCAAACATTGCAAATACTGGATAAATAAATTTGAAGAGTAAGTTTCCGAATGCATCTAGATAATGCAAGAAGGTGACTAGACCACCCGTATCACGGTAAGCGGCTTCACCAATAACGGCTGGATCCATTCCAAGCGCTAAGCTCCAAACAAGTTTCGCAATTCCTAGCATTAACCCTGCGGCAACGAGAAGTGGAATCATGTATGAAATCCCTGTCATTACAGCCGTAATGATTTCATTTTTAATTCCTTTCTTTTCCGTGCCAGAATTAGTTGATATTTCTTCAACTGTCCCCTCTACAATTCCTTGGGGAGAATTCAAGGCTTGATTAATAATTTCTTCACTTCGTTTTAAAGGTTCCGCTACTTTCACTTGTACATAAGGCAGACCTGCAAAGCGTTCACGTTCTTTAACTTTTGTATCGACTGCAAAAATAATGCCTGAAGCTTTTTTCACCATTTCAGGCGTAATTTTATCTTCTAGACCGTTAGCACCTTGTTTTTCAACATGGATTTTAATGCCCATTTCAGTTGCTTTCTTCTCTAAAGTTTCAGCTGCCATATACGTATGCGCGATTCCTGTTGCACAAGAAGTAATGGCTAAAAGAAACTTATCCGAATTCACCTTTTCGGAAGTCTTTTCTTCTTTTTCTTCAGATAATAAAGCTACAATTTCTTCTGACGAGTTTGCTGCCTTGATTGCATTTAGATAATTTTCATCTACTAATCGACTGCTTAGCTCAGCCAACAATTTTAAATGTGTCGTTCCTGCTTCGCTCTCTGGAATGGCTAAAAGAAAGATTACATCTACTTTATTTTCAGGATTTAAAGATGGCCAAGCTCCCTTTTTCATTGGTTCATCAAGAGTCATGACTGCAAATCCAGCTTTGTTAACAGCTTTACTTTTTCCATGTGGAATAGCTAAACCATTTTCCATTCCAGTTTCGGAATGTTCTTCTCGTTTATATACATCGGCTAAAAATTCGTCAATGCTTGCGATGTATTCGTTTTCAAAAAGTAGCCGAGCGAGTTTCGACAACGCTTCTTCTCTTGTGGAAACGTGTTGCTTCGCAAGAACTAAATTCGGTGCTATTAGCGCTCCAATATTCATTTAACTTTCTCCTTTGCTCTTTTGATAAAAATAATATATCACTAAAATGCAAACATTTTCATTCAGAATTTGGATAATTATCCAGAATAGGTTACAATAGGGCTGTGAAACGAATCAGGAAGGGGAAGACAAATGGGTGTTTTAATGGCTTACTACGGAAATCATCTCGATGAATTGAGTGAATCTGAAAAGTCGGTTTTTTTTAACCTTGATAACCATCCAGAGCTTGTGAATCAGATGAATTTGACGGATTTAGCAAAACGAATTGCTTCTTCTAATTCTACAGTTATTCGATTAGCTCAGCGACTTGGCTTTCAAGGATATTCGCAGTTTAAATACGAAATTAATCAGCTGCTTGCGCAAATGGTACAAATTCAAGAGAAGGATTTAGTGGCGCAATATCATCGCTTTTTTGAGCAATCTTTGCAAACTTTAACTTTAGAATCGATTGACTATTTTGCAAAGCACATTTATGAAGCAGAAAGTCTGTTTATAGTCGGAGTAGGCTTAACCAAACCTCTTGCTGAATATATGAGTAAATACTTGTACCAACTGAATCGTCCTTCCATGTATATATATGAATCGCATATGCTTGATTTACTTCCACAACTTTGTAAGCGAAACGATTTGGTTATTTTTATCAGTATGAGCGGTGAAACGAGTAGTTTACTTGCCTCGGCTAAAAAAGTAAAACAAACTGGCTGTCCGATTCTTTCAATGACAAATGCAAAGAATAATTCACTAAATAATTTGGTGCTTAGTAGTATTAGTGCGGGAATTCCAACAAATGCTTTTCATAACTATGATATTACTTCACGCTCGTTTTTAATGATTCAAATCGATTTGATTCTTGAACTGTTTTTGAAAAAGTATGCAGATAATTAATCGACTATTCCATTCCCCCACTTTCCTATGTTCTTGCTCATCTTTATTCAATTATTGCTTATATTAAATTTTGAAATACACCTTGGCTTTCGGTGGATTTTTGGACTTTAGGAGTAATTTATCGTTTAAAAAGAATTTGTTTTTTTGAAAGTGTGTGGTATACTCGAAATAAGAAAAGGGATATGCGCTAACATATCCCCGCACAGAGCCATTAAAGATGGTGGCTGATTAGATGATATAAATAACCATCCTTTCGTCCAAAGAATTAGATGGTTATTTTTTTTGCTTATCGTTCGAGTCACGAACAGCTAATACTAACATTGCAAAAGCAATCATCAGCACTAGCGTTTCATACACCGACACAGTTAATCCTTTCCAGGAAGAAACCTCGAATAAACATCGGCCTCACCCCCTTGCTAGGGAATTTCAGCCACCATCTTTACTTCTCTGCTCATTTATCTTAACACGAATTGAGTCTCTTTTCTATCCCCTTTTATCTAGTAGAATATTGATTTTTGTGAGGTATCCATGTTTTTCAAAAGTTATAACTCTTCCAAAAAACTCTCATTGAGTTCATTTTCACTAGTATGCTATTAAAATATTATTTTCCCACGTAAAAAAGCGAAGGAGTCAAATCCTTCGCTTTTCTTATGGTAAGAATGTTTCGTCCATTAAATAAAAGTCAACCTCACGCGCAGCTTCTCTGCCTTCTGCAATGGCTGTCACAACGAGGCTTTGGCCGTATCTTGCGTCCCCACAAGCGAATACTGCTTCCTCACTCGTTCTGTAAAACCCTTTTGCGGCATCAATTGTGTGGCGCTTTGTTTGGCCCACATTAAAATTCGTGAAAATATCATCTGTAGCGCCAGCGAATCCAGCGGCAATTAGAACCATGTCGGCTTCAAAGAAACGTTCAGTACCTGGTATTTGTGTGTACTTATGATTCTCTACATCATGGTCCACTTGAACAGTGTGAAGACCAATTAGGTTTCCAGCGTCGTCTTTTTCAAACGCGACTGTGCTAATTAAATACTCGCGTGGATCAGCACCATAAACGGCTTCCGCTTCAGCGTGAGCGTAATCCATCTGGAAAATATGTGGGTATTCAGGCCACGGGTTTTTCCCGGTCCGCTGTTCCGGAAGCTTACCGCGGTGTCCGAATTGGTGGATGGAGGTTGCACCTTGCCGAAGGGCTGTCGCAACACAATCCGCACCGGTGTCACCACCGCCAATGATAATCACCTTTTTCCCCTGTGCAGAGAGGGTTTGAACGCCCTTGTTATCGAGATTGTCGCGAATGCTTTCGGTCAAGTACGGGACGGCCATGTGAATGCCTGCTGCTTCTCGTCCAGGGATTTCAACATCACGCGGCTTGCTTGCACCCGTTGCTAGGACGACGGCATCGAATTCAGCTTTTAAGTCCGTCATTGTGATGTCAACGCCGGCGTTGACGTTTGTCACAAATTCGACGCCTTCAGCGGCCATCAAATTGACACGGCGCATGACGGATTCTTTCTCGAGTTTCATCGTTGGGATGCCGTACATGAGCAAGCCGCCGATACGATCGCTTTTTTCATAAACCGTGACGAAGTGCCCCGCCTTGTTTAACTGATCAGCGCAAGCAAGACCAGCGGGACCAGAGCCGATGATGGCAATCCGTTTACCCGTCCTATTTTGCGGTGGCTCTGGCTGAATCCACCCTTCGGCAAATCCGCGGTCAATGATTTCCTTTTCAATCGATTTAATGCCGACCGCCGGTTCCGAAATCGCGACCGTACACGCCCCTTCGCACGGGGCTGGACAGACACGCCCAGTAAACTCTGGGAAATTGTTCGTCTTCATAAGCAACATGAGCGCTTCTTTCCAGTCGCCGCGGTAAACCGCATCGTTCCACTCAGGAATCAAATTGTTCAGCGGGCAACCCGATACGCCGTTTTTAATTTCCATGCCAACGCTACAAAACGGGACACCGCAGTCCATGCAACGCGCCGCTTGAATCGTTAAATCCTGTTCCGGCATCGGTAGATTATATTCATTCCAGTCGCGCGTCCGCGTTTTCGGATCGCGAACGGGCGCTTTAATCCGTTTATAGTCCATAAAACCAGTTGATTTTCCCAAATTCATCGCCTCCTTTACTGCGCCGTAACTTCCTCTTTATTTCCCGTCAGCTCATAAAATGCTGCCAGTTCAGCCGCCGCATGCGTTTCACCGCTCGCTTCAAGCTCTTCCATTCGCGTCAAAATCGCCTCATATTCATGCGGAATGACGTACACGAAATGCTCAAGTTCATTTTCAAATTGGTCTAAAATGGATTTCGCGAACTTGCTCCCTGTGTAGGCGACATGGCGAATCAGCATATCCTTCAAACGATTCGCCTCCCGCGCAGAAGACACGCTCCGCACCGAAACAAGTTCGTGGTTCGTCTTCAAATGAAAGGCTTCCTTGTCACGCGTATAAACGTACGCCACACCGCCTGACATTCCCGCTGCGAAATTGTCTCCCACTTCGCCTAGAATGGCTACGGCACCACCTGTCATATATTCACAGCCATTATCGCCGATGCCTTCTACAACGGCGGTCGCACCGCTATTTCGTACGGCAAATCTGGCGCCCGCTTTTCCTAACATATAAGCTTCTCCGCCTGTTGCGCCGTAAAGTGTGACGTTGCCGACGATGGCCGATTCGTGCGGATTTACGGGTGTCTTGTCATTTGGTGCGACGATGAGTTTCCCGCCTGACAGCCCTTTTCCGAAGTAATCGTTCGCATCGCCTATGATTCGAAGTGTCATACCATTTGGCGTAAAGGCACCAAAACTTTGACCTGCAGCACCGATAAACGTCAAATCAACGGTATCTTCCGGTAAGCCTTCTGCGCCAAATTTTTCGCTAATCATTGAACCCGAGATGGTGCCAATTGCGCGGTCAATGTTGCGCACAGGGAATGTCCCCGTCACTTTTTGCCCCGCTTCAAGTGCTGGCTGAATTTGCTGTACAATTTGACGGGCATCAAGCGTTTCTTCTAACTTATGATTTTGCGCCTTCGTGCAAATTTGCGTCTGTGTTTTGTAGAAGTCATCTGTATAAAGCAACTTGCTGAAGTCCAAATATTTCGCTTTCCAGTGCGCGTCTTTTCGTTCGTGGAGTGTGATATATTGTTTTTGGCCAATTAGTTCGTCCAGCGTGCGGAAACCTAGTTCCGCCATCATTTCACGCATTTCTTGAACGATAAACTGGAAGAAATTCACAACATAGTCGGCGGAACCGGCAAATTTTTTGCGCAGCTCTGGATTTTGTGTTGCGACGCCAACCGGGCAAGTATCCATGTGACAAACGCGCATCATGACGCAGCCGAGTGTCACGAGCGGTGCTGTCGCAAAACCATATTCTTCTGCGCCTAGTAATGCCGCGATGAGAACGTCTTTACCAGTCATCATTTTGCCGTCTGTTTCCAAGGTGACTTGATTTCTAAGGCCATTCAATAGGAGCGTTTGCTGTGTTTCCGCGAGACCAATTTCCCACGGTAAACCAGTGTGGCGAATGCTACTTCTGGCAGCAGCACCTGTTCCGCCTTCATAGCCGCTAACTAAAATGACATCGGCGTTTCCTTTTGCCACACCAGACGCGATTGTGCCCACGCCGGTTTTCGAAACGAGTTTCACATTAATACGCGCCTTTTGATTCGCATTTTTTAAGTCAAAAATAAGTTGGGATAAATCTTCAATTGAATAAATATCATGATGTGGTGGCGGGGAAATGAGGCCGACTCCAGTTGTTGAACCACGTGTTTTGGAAATCCACGGATACACTTTCTTCCCAGGCAAGTGTCCTCCTTCGCCTGGTTTCGCCCCCTGTGCCATTTTAATTTGCAACTCTTCCGCATTGACCAGGTAATGGCTTGTTACGCCAAACCGACCAGACGCCACTTGTTTAATCGCGCTTCGGCGCAAATCGCCGTTTGCATCGCGCACAAAACGCGCTGGATTTTCACCGCCCTCACCGCTATTGCTTTTGCCACCAAGGCGATTCATTGCTACAGCGAGCGCTTCGTGGGCTTCTTGGCTAATCGAACCGTAAGACATCGCACCCGTTTTAAACCGTTTAAAAATCGCTTCGGCTGGTTCAACTTCCTCGATAGGAACGGGCTTACGATCACTTTTTATATCAAACAAGCCACGTAGAAAAGCTTGATTTTGATTTTGCATTAAATCGGCGTATAGTTCGTAAGCTTCGCGGTCATTTTCGCGTGTCGCGCGTTGCAAGGAGTGAATCGCAAGCGGATTATAGACGTGATATTCGCCGTTTGAACGCCACTGGTATTCACCGCCTGAATCTAGCGTAAACGCCTGATAGCCAATATCGTGAAACGCTTGTCTATGGCGGAGCCACGCTTCTTTCGCAATAATATCAAGCGGGATGCCAGATAATACGCTTGCCGTCCCAGGGAAATATTTCTCTGTTACGTCAGTGCCAATGCCAATCGCTTCAAAAATTTGTGCCCCGCGGTAACTTTGCACAGTGGAAATCCCCATTTTCGACATCACTTTTAAAATTCCGTCTGTGAGCGCCTCCATGTATCTCGTTTCCGCTTCATCAAGCGTAAAACCTTTCATGCGACCTTGCTCAATTAAATCATGGAAAGCGTGCAGCGCAAGATACGGGAAAATCGCATCCGCACCATAGCCAATAAGTGTTGCGCATTGATGAACGTCACGCGCCTCGGCTGTTTTCACGATGAGGCTCGCTTTCGTCCGCAAACCTTTTTGAATCAAATGTTGATGCAAACCACTTACCGCAAGGAGTGACGGAATACCAATCCAATCGGCGTTCGTCCCTTCGTCCGTTAAAACAATGAGCTTGCTACCTGCTTGAATGGCTTCTTCTACTTGGGTAAAAAGAATGTTTAAGCGCGCATCTAGCGACTCGCATTCTTCTTGTTTGAACAGCATCGGTAAAATCGTCGTGGCTTCGCTAAATTTAGTTTGGTTTTTTAGGGCCGCATATTCCTTACGCGTCAAAATTGGCGTTTTCAAGCGGATTCGATTAGCGTTTTGTGCGCCAGGAGCTAAAATATTTCCTTCGTCGCCTAGAAGCGTCATCGTCGACACAACCGTTTCCTCGCGAAGTCCGTCGATCGGCGGATTCGTCACCTGCGCAAATAGTTGCTTGAAGTAATTAAACAAAAGTTGTGGTCGTTTCGAAAGCACTGCAAGCGGCGCGTCGTACCCCATTGCGCCCATCGGATCTTTTTTCTCCGTCACCATCGGAATTAAAATTTTGTTCAACTCGTCCTGCGTGTAGCCAAAAGCCTGCTCGAGTTTAAAACAAGCCGATTTTGTGAGCGGCACGAAATCCTCTTTTACATCTTTCGTGAGCTCGGAAATATCGGTTAGATTTTCAAGCCAGTCCGCATATGGTTCCGCCGATTCTAATGCCCCTTTAAGCTCGGCGTCCGGAATGATACGCCCTTGCTCCAAATCAATGAGCAGCATTTGGCCAGCGCCAACGGTTTCTTTTTTCACAACGTCCGCTTCATCAACTGGCACAACACCTGTTTCCGACGAATAAATGATTGTCCCGTCTTTCGTCAAATAATAACGAGCCGGACGCAAGCCGTTGCGATCTAAAATTGTCCCAATGACGCGGCCGTCCGTGAAGGAAATCGAAGTCGGTCCGTCCCACGGTTCCATGAGTGTCGCGTGATACTCATAAAACGCACGTTTTTCCTCCGACATATTTTTGTTTTTATCCCACGGCTCCGGAATGAGCATCATTGCCGCGTGCGGGAGCGCCCGCCCTGTTTGCACGAGGAATTCAAGCGCATTATCAAGCGTGGCCGAGTCGCTACCTGCTTCATCAATGATTGGCAAAACCTGACCGAGCTTTTTGCCAAAAAGTGGACTTTCTGCGCGTTTCTCACGAGCCTTCATCCAGTTCACATTGCCGCGTTGTGTGTTGATTTCACCGTTATGAATCAAGTAGCGGTAAGGATGCGCCCGCTCCCAGCTTGGAAATGTGTTCGTCGAAAAGCGCGAATGAACGAGCGCAAAAGCCGACGTGTATTCTTGGCTTGCGAGGTCCAAATAATACGCGCTAATCTGCTCTGGCAGTAACATCCCTTTATAAATCACTGTCCGAGTTGATAAACTCGGCACGTAAAAAGTCCCTTCTAAGTCAAGTGTCTTTGCAAAATTTTCAATTTGTTTCCGTATCAAATAAAGCGCGCGTTCAAATTCCTTTTCAGAACGTGCTTCTTCCTGTTCAATAAAAATCTGGTAAATTGCCGGCTCCGTCTGTTTCGCGCCCGCGCCAATTTTCGTTGCATCGGTTGGCACTTTTCGGTAGCCAAGAAACGTTTGCCCTTCTTCCGAAACAATTGCCGCAAACCGTTCCATCAGCTTTGTGCGTTCAAATTCATCTTGCGGAAAATTAATCATGCCCACCGCATATTTAAATTTTTCTGGAAGTGAAATGCCCTCTTCAGAACAAACTTTTCTAAAAAAAGCATCTGAAATTTCAAGTAAAATGCCAGCGCCATCACCCGTATCTCCGCCAACTTCACCACCGCGGTGTTTAAGCTGGCATAACATGTGAATCCCTTGCTCCACAATTTTATGCGAACTTTTATTTTGTACATTCGCCACAAAACCGATTCCACAAGCATCATGCTCATTTTCTGGATTATATAAACCATGTTTTTTTGGCAATCCTACATTTCTCATTCAAATTCCTCCTCCAGCATCCGCCTCTCTTTATTGACGGAATAAACTAAATTGATAGAAAATTCTCTCCCATCAAGTGACGTTTTGTGTAAGTTCTATTTTATCCCTTTTCATTTATCGAAACAATATATATAATAGAATAAAACAATCTCATTTTGAGAACGAAAGAAGTGTTTAACGTGGAACTACGCCAATTAAAATATTTTATGGAAGTCGCAAGAGTCGAACATATGACGCAAGCATCCGAAAATTTACACGTCGCCCAATCTGCCGTCAGTAGGCAGATTATTAAACTCGAAGATGAACTCGGCGTGGCGCTGTTTGAACGCGTCGGCCGAAATATGCGCCTTACAAATGTTGGGAGAGATTTTCTTGAACAAGCCAAGCGCGCCTTCAATGAACTCCAAAAAGCAGAATCCATTGTTACCGAGTATACCAACCCAACACTTGGAACCGTGCGCGTCGGGCTCCCTAACTCGCTCGCCACAAAAGTTTTACCCGCCGTCATTTCCAAGTTTCGGGAAAAATATCCCGACATTTCCTATCAATTTCTGGAAGGCTCAAACGCAGAACTCACAAACATGCTACACTCTGGCGACCTCGACTTCACGTTTTTGTCACCCGTCCCAGCTGAATCCGAATTTTTTCACACAACCCGCTTTTTTGATGAAAAATTAAAAGTAATCGTCCCAAAAACGCATCCGCTAAGCAGCGAGCAGACGTTAACGCTTCAAGACCTCGTCCAAGAAAAATTTATCCTTTATCCGAGCGACTTCGATTTATTCCAAATCGTCCAAAAGTCCGCCGAAAAAAAAGGTATTATGCTTGATATCGCCTTTCAAAGCACCGATTTCTACACAATTCAAGGCCTAGTCGGCGCTGGACTCGGCATTTCCATTCTCCCAGAAATGATTTTAGACGGTGCCATCTTCAAAGAAACCATCAGCATCCCTTTGCGCGACAAGGACTTACGCCGTTCAGTCGGCCTCATCACCACCAAAAAACGCAATTTATCTCCATCCGAACGACTATTTCACGATTTTATTTTAGAATTTTTCCAAAGCAAATAGATTTTTCGCATCAAAATAAAGAAGCATACATCCAAGTAACCATTCCATTTCAAACATGGTTGTTACTGAATTTATGCCTCTTTTTTTCGCACTCCTTTACACTTGGTTAAACGCATCGGGATAGCTAACTTCTCCGCTAAAATCAGTTAAGCCGCCCGGATACAATTCAAGCGCTAAAAAGTTTTCTTCCGGGACATCAAACGGTGCAGAAATCCCAAAATCAGCAGCTTTCTTAAAACCAAATTTAGGATAGTAAGACGCATGGCCGAGCACGATAATTCCCGGATATGCTTTGGCACGCGAAAGCCGAATGCCCTCCTCAATGAGCGCACTCCCGACCCCTTCGCCTTGAAATTCTGGCAACACCGAAACCGGTGCAAGACCAAGTAAAACGCGTGTTTCCCCTTCTCTTTCAAGAAAAATTTCACTAAGCAAGGCGTGACCGACAAGTTGTCCGTCTAACGTTTCAGCGACAAGTGAAAGGTCACAGACATACTGCTCCGTTTCACGAATTAAATCCACTAACTTAGCTTCATCTTCGCGACCAAAAGCGCGTTTATGAATCTCAAAAATTTCCCGATTTTCCTCCTGCGTTTCTATCCGTATGTTCATTTTATCTAACCTGCTTTTCCATTCGATATTTTTCAAGCCCAAGTATCGCTTGCTCGACTTTATCCGCAGTTATTTCACCCGGCATCATATGAATTGTTTCGCCCGCCTCTGTCGCACGAGTTGAAACAGCGCGTATATCGCTTTCAGAAAGCGACTCCGTCAACATATCGGCAAGTGAAGTCGGCAAACCAAGCGCCGTATAAAATGGCAGTAACCGTTCCAATTCATCAAAACGATTTTCAAGAACGAGTTGAACGAACACGCCGTACGCAACTTTATTCCCATGTAAGATAGAATGTGTTTCTGGAATCATTGTGAGTGCATCGTGAATTGAATGTGCGCCAGCCGTTCGGCCATAGCGGTCACCAAAGCCACCCACCATTCCAGCAACTAAAATATTCGTTTCAACCGTTTTAATAAACGCATCATTTAATTCGCCCGCTTCCATTGCAGCAATTGCCGAAACGCTAAGCTCTAACAGATTTTCCCGACATTTATTCGCTGCAAAGTAAGCAATTTCAACTTCAACCGGCAGATTTTCCAGCTGGGAAATGATGACATCCGCCTCGTACCATTTCGCAAGCGTATCACCAATTCCAGCAATCATTAGCGAGATTGGAGAATGCAAAATGATTTCCGGCTCAATTAAAACAAGCGCGTTGCTTTCAGGGAACACATCGTAGCAAATCATAGCGCCGTTTTGATCATACATGACGCTAAGTGGTGTCGCTGCCGCACAAGTCGAAGCAAGTGTTGGTAAAATAAGTACTGGCATGCGTAACACATGCGCAGCCGCTTTCGCTAAGTCCGTTATTTTCCCACCGCCAACTGCAATAATCGCTTCAAATTGTTTTTCTTGAACGAGGCGAACAATTCGGTCGCGCTCTTCGTAGGTGCAGTCGCCATTATATTGTTCAAATGAAACGGTCACCTCTGGCAAATCAGGAAATTTCTCCTCAGCCACTTCCCATGACTTGTCGCCATGCAAAACGAGGACTTTTTCCAAACGACGTCTTTTTAAATGTTCCGGTAGCGTTTTCCATGCGCCCGTTGTACAAACATATTCTTGCGGTGCTCCGCGTACAATCAATTCTTCAACCATGATGAATCCTCCTCCAAATCTTTTGCCACTAATAAATAGTCTGCTTTTCTTGCAAAGTGAAGAATGAGCTCCGTGAACTCTCCTTCACTCGATTTAATTTCCACGCTGTGGCCGAGCTTTTTCGCCATTTGTTTCGCCAAATAAAGCCCAATGCCCGTCGCTTTCTTTTCTTTCCGACCAATCATGCCCGTGAAGCCTTGCTCAAACACGCGCGGCAAATCTTCTTCACTAATGCCACGACCGTTATCCCAAATATGCAAATCGATGCGCTCTTTTTCCTCCTCACACCAAATCTTCACTTCGCCACCCTCAGGCGTATACTTCAAAGCATTTGAAATAATCTGGTCCAAAATAAACCCAAGCCACTTGCTGTCCGTCCGCACATCAACGTTCACATCATCCATCGAAAGCTTTTTCTTCCCGGAAATAAACAGCCGAGAATGGCGCTTAATCGACTCCCTAACAACACTTCCAAGATTTTGTTCTTGGATAAAATAGTCTTTTGCAAATGTGTCAAGCCGGGAGAAGTACAGGGCTTGCATCACTAATTGATCCACCCGGTCAAGCTCCTCATCGACTTTCGAAAAAATCGTTGCAGTATCATTCAAATCCGGATTTTTAATCAGCATTTTACTAGCCACAAGTGGTGTCTTAACTTCATGCACCCAGTATAAAATAAAATCATGATATTCTTCTTGCTTATCTTGAAGCGCCGTCACCGTTTTTTGTTCTTCTCGATGCTTTTTGCGCATCAGTTCATTGAAGAAAGCTTGCTCGCTCGTACGCGGTTTCGGTAAGAGTTCGATAATATTTTCATCGATTTCCCCATCAACAAGCTCTTTCATTTCTTGCCAGTACCGATATTTAAAAATATAGCCGAGAATCAGATAGGCGACTAAAAACATGAACACGAAAAAGTATAAATAAATAATATTGCCGAGTGTTAGTTTACTGTTTGGATCAATGTAAATTAAAAGACCAACAAAAAACATGACGATGAAAAAGAAAAATAAGAAAAAGCGTTTATCGCGTACATAGCGCCACCAAGTCATTTAGCTCACCCTTTCTCGTCAATTTCAAGTGGAACAAAATCAAATTTTTGGAAATCAAACAGCCCTTGATCGGTAAGTTTATATTCTGGAATGACAGGCAAAGTAAGAAACGATAGCGTAAGAAACGGATCAAATCCGCGCGCCTGACTAATCGTCTGGAACACACTTAAAAGCGTTTCTAAATCGGCTTGCACTTTTTCAAACGGGGCATGTGTAAGTAGGCCCGCAATTTCGAGGCGCAACTCGCCAAGCAATTTGCCATTTGCAACAACGACAACGCCGCCGCCAATTTCCGTTAAACGACGAATCGCAAAATCAATGTCCGCATCATTCATACCAACCGCCACAATATTATGAGAATCATGGGCTACAGTGGTCGCAATGGCGCCGTTTTGCATACCGAAACCTTTCACAATGCCTAGGCCAACATTTTCCGTTCCTTTATGCCGCTCCACAACGACCATTTTAGCTAAATCGCGGGAAGCGTCGGGAACAAATTCGCCGTTTTTGAGGTCCACAGTGGCGGTTAAACGCTCGGTGAATAAACTGTTTGGCAACATGCCCATCACGCGTACGTTTTCCGATTTCAAAGTGAGTCGCAAATCTTTTTTCGTTAAGCGATGTGTGATTTTTGGCGATACAAAATTGGTAGCCGCTTTTCCGAATTTTTCTTCCAAGCGAATGCCGTCCTGAACGAGTAGCTCTCCTTTTTTGAAAACTTTTGTAATCGCAACATCCTCCAAGCGTTCGAGGAAAACAAGATCCGCTTGGTAGCCGGCTGCAACCGCCCCCAAATAAGGTAAATTATGACAGTTTGCAGCATTAATTGTTGCCATTTGAATCGCTGTAATCGGCGCAATCCCGTGCGCAATCGCAAGCCGAATATTGTAATTAATCGACCCCTCCCGAACTAAATCCGGAATTAATTTATCATCTGTACAAAAACAAAAACGGTGACTGTTTTCAATTCGCACAGCCTGAATCGCTTTTTCTAAATCGCGTCCAACTGTTCCTTCACGAAGCATGACAAACATGCCCGCCTGAACGCGGTCTAGCGCCTCATCGCGCGTCGTACTTTCATGGTCCGTCCGAATCCCAGCCGCCAAATAATTATTCAAGTTATCGCGCGTTAAGCCGGCCCCGTGCCCATCAATGCGCCCGCCATTCGCTTTCGCATCAATGATTTTCTGTAAAATATCAGCCGAGCCTGATGCGACCGACGGAAAATCCATCACTTCCGCAAGCCCAATGACTTTCTCATGTGTATAAAGCGGCTTTAAATCTTCCGCAAGAAGTGTGGCCCCGTTGTTTTCTTGGGGCGTTGCTGGGACAGAAGATGGTGACATGACAAACATATCGATTGGCGCGTCTTCTGCATCTGCTAGCATAAATTCGATTCCCGGAACGCCTGCCACATTGGCGATTTCATGTGGATCCGTCACAATCGTTGTGACACCATTTGGCAAAAGTACACGGGCAAACTCGCTCGGTGTAATCATGGCGCTCTCCACATGGACGTGGGCATCTATAAAGCCAGGCGCGATATATTGCCCTTTCGCATCAATAATTTTAGCAGCCTCTTCAAACGAGCCAATGCCGGCGATATAACCGTTTTTAATGGCAATGTCGCCCTCCATAATTTCTCCTGTAAAGACGTTGATAATTCGACCATTTTTAATAATACAATCCGCCTTCGCCCGATGATCACTGACGGCAATGCGCTCACGTAAACTTTGAACTGTTTCCAACTCGAAATCCTCCTCTTATTTTTGTTCAAAAAAACCTTCGTCGTTTAAATAGCTTTCCGCGGCTTCAATCGTTGGGAATATCGCTTCCACATTTTCGAAAGCGTAAACAATCCACATTTTATTTTCATAAATTAAGGACAGTTTTTCATTAAATTCATCAACATACGTTATTTCTTGCCCTTCTTGGAATATATCCCCGTCGCTATCCATATATGCGATTGCAGCTTCGATGAGCCCGACTAATTCGGATTCGCTTGCTTCAAAAACGTTGAAATAACCTTGTTTATCAAGCGTATCCGCATCTAAATACGGCGCATACACATAGCCATTTCCGTTAGGATGTAAATGTTTAATTAAGATGGACTTATCACGTTTACTTTCTGGATAATGATAATTCACACGCCCAAGCGAAATCGCTTTTTCCTCTAATTGGGTATACCGGGAAATAATTTGTTTTTTCTCTTCAAAAGTTAGCATCGTCTTCTCTTCTTTCTTATTTAAAATCTTTCGCTAGCATTTGTTCTTTGGCAACAACTGGTAGCCAGTCATGGACATCTTGAAAGATGAAGCCAAGATTTTTAGCTTTTGTATTGTCTAAATAATACGATTTCGGAATATCAAACGGCGATTCGTTTTCATCATCAGTTTCCGAAACATCAGCAACATGCGCTTTTTTCTGCGTAATTGTTTCTAATGTTTCGATTAATTCGCTAAGCTTGTAAACACCATTTGACGCCGCGTTTATCGGGCCAGTAAAGTCTGACTTCGTGCCGATAAACGCAAGAAACCGCGCAGCTTCGTCTGAGGTAATAAACCCGATTTCCGCCTCCTCGTTTTGGAGCCCGATTTCTGTACCATTCATGATTCTTGATGTATGAAATTGCAGACGCTTCGTGTAATCATCGGCGCCAAGCACGATTGGAAAACGTACAGCGACCACGTCGAAATCCGCTTTCTGGCAATATACCGCTTCGCCGAGACGCTTCCCTTCGCCGTAATCAAAGTCCATGCGGTCGCCAAGAATAATTTCGTAGTGCTTGCTATCAAAATCTTCTTCCAAAAGCGCCCGTCCTTTTATCCCGTAAACCGAAAGAGAGGACGTATAAATCAGCCGCGTTTTCTTGCCTTTAAAGGCTTGAATTAAATAAAGCGCATCTTGCGGTGAAAAACAAATATTGTCATAAATTACATCAAATTGTTCATTTGCCAGTTGAAATAAATCTTCGCGCCGCTCGCGATTTAATTTTAAATGCCTCACACCAGCTGGAATAGTCACATCCGCCTTGCCGCGCGTCACAATCGTCACACGGTGCCCCTCCGCTTGCAAAATATCCACAAGACGCTTACCAAAAAAACGCGTACCACCTAAAACTAAAACCTTCATCCAAACCCCTCCTTTTTTTATGTAAAAACAGGAAGTAAAAGTTTCTCGTAGCAAAAGAAACCTACTTCCTCCAATTTATTCAATCATATAGCCCTGCCCTTTTTTCGTCTTGATGAAATCATCTAAGCCAATTTCGGCAAGTTTTTTACGAATGCGCACAACATTAACGGTAAGCGTATTGTCGTCCACAAAACTTTCATCTTCCCAAAGTGCACGCATGATTTCGTCACGGCTAACAATACTGCCTTTTTGTTTCATTAATTCATATAAAATTAAAAACTCATTTTTAGTCAGCTCAATCTTTTCATCAAGAAAAGTAAGCGTGTTTGTGTCGATATGCAAAAAGACATTATTATGTTCCATGACATTGGGCTCTTCAAGTTCAGCATACGAATAAGTACGCCGCAGAAGCGCATTAATTCGCGCCATTAAAACGTCCAAATCGACAGGTTTTTCAATATAATAATCTGCCCCCATATTCATGCCCATAATTTGATCCATACGCGAATTTCTAGAAGACAAGAAAATAATAGGTACGTTCGAAACTTCGCGAATTTGATTGCACCAGTAAAAACCATCAAAGTATGGCAAATTCACATCTAAAATAACCAATTGTGGTTCGAATTCTAAAAACTCATTTAAAATGTTATTAAAATCCTCTACGGTGTGAATATCAAAGCCCCACTTCATCAAATGTTTTTGAATCGTATCGCGAATGACTAAATCATCTTCTACAATATAAACTTTAACCATCGTTTTGCCTCCAATTTCAAACTAACACCACACGACCAGTTCTATTTGTATTTCATTTCGCAGCGCATATCTGTCTCCATCACCGGATAATGAAATCACCTGCTTTAAAGTAAAATTTCGCTCTTCTCTATTTTAGCTGATTATCGTTATTTTTACCAATTAATGGCGGAAACGCGTGACAATATTCATGTAGCTGTTCACACAAATCCAGTAATAAAAACCATAAAAAATGCAGTACACACTTGTGACGATAATGACAGGCCACTGCAAACTATAATCGATATTTCTTGATAGCCCAATCATGGCAATCATGCTGTGTGAAAGGCCAAGTAAGAGCGGGATAATAAACATTGGCGCAATTTGTCTAGAAACAACACGCCTTAATTCTTTTCGCGTTAAGCCCAGTTTAAAGAGTGTCGTAAATTGATTTTGCTCTAAATAGGCGTCCGTCACTTGTTTAAAGTAAATGATACTGCCTGTTGCCATGAAGAAAACCAGTCCAATAAAGACGCCAATATAAAGAATCGTTCCCATTAAAATCGACACCATGTGATAGTTGGAATAATAGCTTGAAAAGTTTTCCGACCATAGATTTATTTTTCCTTCTGTGGCCATTTGAATTTTATTTCCTAAAGCTTCGGAATGATCGACTTCTGTCACATCATAGATGGAAACTTTTTGCGTGCGTAACTCTCCTGTAAGTTGATTATAAAACGCATCACTAACAACAAGCATCGCATCTGCAAAACCAGCATTAAAAATCGGATAATAGCGAAAATCGGTAATCGTGACATCGCCTAGTTTTTTTGTTTTATCGGTTGAAACAATTTTAAATTCTTCGCCTAGCAATTGTTGCACACGCTTATCACGTACATTGCTCATTGATTTTCCAACAAAAACAGCTTCACCCGTTTTTAAATTGTGAATGGGTTTATTATTCCTGTTTTCTACTAAATTAAGACGATTAAATTCTGATTCTGTAATGAAAGAAAACGTAGCTTTATTTTGATAGTAATCATACGGCATTTGGTCGAGTTCTTGCTCAACGTAAGCATCAATATAAGCACTTCTTGTCATGTAATTTAAATTATGATTCTTATCGCGCTTAATAATCCGCTCCACTTCAGCTTCTTTATTTGGTGTTAAATTTAAAAGTTGATAACTACTTGGATTTTCTTTTTGCACTTGATCGATGGTGATGTAATAGAAGCTACTAATAGCGCCGATGATAGTTAAAGTTGTGGCACTTAAAACGGCAATCATGGCTAATGTATTGGCATTTTTTTTCATGCGGTAGCGAAGGGATGTGACGGTGATTAAATTTGTTCCGCGATAATAGGCCTTTTTAAAGTTATAAAAATAACGTAACCCTAGTGGCATGGAGTAGCGAATAAAAATCCATGTTCCCAGTATAACTGACCCAAGGATCAATAAAATGCAGTTGCCAAATCCTACTTTTTCCCAAAAAGAAGAATTTACAACGATTTGAAGTGCTAAACAATAGCCAAAGACGATGAAAAGGAGTCCGGCAATGGTCAACATGAGCGAGCCTTTTACACGTTTCTCGCGTGTTTCGGATTTAAAGAGTTCGAGCAAACTGTAGCGAAAAATGATGTACACCGCATAGACTGACGTGACGCCCATGATGAGGAGGAAAGTATAGATGGTGTCTGTAATCGCCTTAGTAGACACAATTAGCTGTGTATCTACGCGTAAGTTGACAATCCAAAAGAGGAGCATAATGAACAGTTTGGAAAAGAAAATACCTGTCAAAATCCCCGCCACAAGCGCGAGCAAATAAGTTAACAAATTTTCAAAAATAATAATAATACTAATTTGCCCTCTTCTTAAACCGAGCAAAGCGTACAAGCCAAATTCCCTTTTTCTTTTTTTTAAAAAGTAGCTATTCGAATAAAAAATGAAAAAGCCGACAAATAAAATAAGAATGACGCCCGCTGATGAAAATAAAGAGTTCCCAACAACTTCCCAGTTTTTGAAAATTTTATTTATAAGCGGATTTTGCGAAAGCGACATAAAGGTAAAATAAATTAATACGCTAATCGCAATACTAATGAAGTAAATCAAATATTGGTTGAAATTTTTTCGCATGTTGGTGACAGCAATTTTAAAAAGCGTCATCAGCTTCACCGCCAAGCATCGCCAGCACATCTAATATTTTTTGAAAAAATTGTTTGCGCGTCGTTTTACCGCGGTGAATTTCTGTATAGATTTCACCATCTTTAATAAATAAGACGCGGTCTGAATAGCTTGACGCAAAAGCATCGTGCGTGACCATTAAAATCGTAGCACTTCCTTGTTCTTTCGCTTGCTTTAAACCTTCCAATAAGTTCGTTGCCGCCTTTGAATCAAGTGCACCGGTTGGTTCATCCGCAAAAATAAGCGCTGGCTTTGTAATCATCGCGCGGCAAACTGCTGTGCGTTGTTTTTGGCCGCCTGAAACTTCACTTGGAAATTTATCACGCAAATCATAAATGCCAAATTGCCTTGCAATCTCTTCAAAACGCACTTCAATTTCAATAGGTGGCACACGATTTAAAGAAAGCGGCAACACGATATTATCTTTTAGCGACATCGTTTCTAATAAATTATAATCTTGAAAAATAAAGCCTAATTGGTCCCGCCTAAACATCGCCAATTCCTTTTGGCGCATATCGGAAAGTGACTTCCCGTTAATTTCAATTTCACCAGAAGTGGGGCCATCAATTGATGATAGCACGTTTAAAAGTGTCGACTTTCCCGCACCAGACGGTCCCATGACACTAACAAACTCCCCCTTTCTCACCTCTAAAGAAATACTATTTAAAGCAGGAAAAAGACTTCCTTTTGACCCGTAAACTTTACGCACTTTATGGGCTTTTAAAATTAAATCTTCCATCGTTTTCCTCCTGATATTCAGTCATCTCGTGTTATTTTACAGTATACCGAAAGATTTGAACAAGGTCTATAGTTGTAGAAAGCTATTTTTTTCAAAAAAAAAAAGCAGATATTCTGCTTTTTAGAAAGATAATGCTGGTTCTTCCGACGTTTTACGATTTTCCTCGCCAAATTCCGCCATGCATTCCTGAATAAGCATTTCTAGCTCAGAAAGTGAGATTTCACTATCATACGCGGTAATATCCCACACAAGTTCTCTCTCTTCTTTAATAAACGTATAAATTTCAAGGCGTCCGTGTTGAAAAATTGTTACACGTGGCATTTTTAACTCGAGCTCACAAACGGCAGGCCAAGTTTGAAAATCGCCGCGATACGAAATTCCTTCTTTGGAAAGTTCAATAGTCGGCTGCACGTTTAAAAGCCGAAAAAACGGACGCAAAGTCGCCGCCGCTAGAAAAATGAGGAGAATGACTTCCTCCGTTCCCGTAACCCCTTTCAAATGACTAAAACTCAAATATATCAAGACGCAAACAGCCAAAGTCATCAGCACACTTGAAAAAACAAGCCGCCGATTTACCATCAACTTCATCGTCTCACCCGACTTCAATTTAGCTAAATTTCCCATCTTTTCGATCCTTCCTTTATCCACATAACTTCATTCTACACTAAATCCTACTGGATAAAAAGGGGCAACCTCCAAAATCAACATACTGACAAACGATGATTTTCGTTAGTTAGCATCACTTCGAACCATTGACCTTTAATTCTTAGAAGTGTTAAAATACTTGTAAATTGGGGGAGATAAATATGGTAAGACAACTTATTTTAACTGGCTTTATGGGAGCTGGCAAAACGACCATTGGAAAGCTCTTAGCAAACAAAATGGAACTTCCATTTATTGATATTGATAAGGAAATCGAAATCGAACAAGAAAAGTCAATTCGTGAGATTTTTGATACATATGGCGAAGAAGCCTTTCGCAAAATGGAGCGCGGAAAACTTGCCGAATTACGCGACACTTCTGCCGTGCTTTCAACCGGAGGAGGTATTGTGCTAGACGACAACAATCAAGCCTTCCTAATCCGCCACCCCGCGCCGGTTTTTTACTTAAGGACGAGCCCGAAAATCTTTCTACATCGCCTCAGAAACGACACGACAAGACCTCTCCTTCAGGCTAAAACGAGCGAGGAGATAACCGCCATTTTCGAAAGTCGCACACCACTATACGAGCAAACTGCTAATTATGTCATCATAACCGACAATAAAGATCCTTACGAAATTGCCGATGAAATTTTGGCGAAACTAAAATAACCCCTCGCTGCTGCGAGGGGTTATTTTAGACTGAATATGGTGTGAAGCTGTTTTATATTTGATTTTAGTTTACTGTATGCAGCGTTTACACCAAAGTTCTGGTAAAATTGCCGTGTAATCTTTCGTGAATGTCAATAAATCATAAAACATTTGGTCATAATATCCCGACTCGTCCACTTCAATTTCTTTTAAAACATGCAAAGCGTCGAGTGCCTTATCGCGCAAGGCAGGTAAAATATAACCGGTAATTTTAATTTGACCGAGTGCGGCACTAACAGCTATTTTCATGGATAAAAAGGTGTTTTCATCCTGGCTTTCGCGCATTTTTTGAAGCGTCGCAGCATCATAGTCTTTCGGCTCCACAAATGAAATCCCTTTTTCTTCCGCAAAATATTTCGGAAATGCAGATAAATTTAGCCCCTCATCTGATTTATCTTTAAAATAAGACGTTAGGCGATCTAAAACTTCTTGTCCTATAGCGCTACTAAACGGCGCCTCTTTTTGCTCCAAATCATAGTAAATATCCAAGTGAAAGTGTTCTGTAAAGTGCGGATGGCTCGTTTCCTTCTGAATCCCGTTCTCATTATCAAAATACATCGTCATACTCAAAGTCAACTACTCCTTCCATGTGAAGTTCTTCTCATAACGATTGTATCAAATTTTTTTGGAAAAAGCACGAGTATTTTTGTTTCATAGACTTGCCACTTCGATTCCCGCTCCCAACCAGTCTTTCTTAAAAGCGAACGCTGTGTCCACTTGTTGCATGACTAATAAACCGCTCAAAATACGGTCTACCTTCGCTGATATATCTGTCCTATCCTCTGAACTTTCAATCCTAGCGAGCTCACATAATCTAAATTCACATTTAAAAATCATAAGTCCATCTTCACGTGCAATCGCTCGTTTCAAAGTACATTCTAATAAATCTTTTGTTTCACAAAAGCGACCATTTAAACGAAGCCTTTCACAAAAACAGAACCACGTCGCTATTTGCAGCCGCTCAACATTTTGATAACCTTTGTACCGCTCTAACGATTTAAACACCCTGCTCGCTATCACATCAATTTGCGTAATATCAATCATATATAAAACATGACACATTACAATAAGCTCATAATACGTCCACTGCTCTTGTTCAGCTAACGTAACCCATATAGGAAGAATGAGCTTTTGGATAGCTTCATCAGTTTGCTGAGGCATGTATGCCCTTGTTATCGTTTCTAAATAAGCACAAAGTTTACGCTCTTTTTTTATTTCTTTCACTTGGGATAAAAGCTGGTTCATGTTTGTTCCAATGAAATCGCTACCCACCTTCAAAAATTGGTCCATAATTTCATCTAATGCCCTTTTCTGGTATCCCCGGCAAATAAAAATAAGCTCTTCAAAAGAAACTCCGTTATCTCGCAATACTTTTTCAAGTTTTTCCTGTCCAATATTTTGATGCCCACCCTCAATTCGGTACGCATACTTCTCTGACATGCGCTTGCCATAAAAATCCGTAATCGTTTCATTTTTATTTTTACGAACCACACGAAGCGCATTCCCAATTAATTTCGCTATTTCCATCTCGATGTCATCTCCCTTATTCTACTTATCAGTTGAATTTTCGTCGCATATAAATAAAGTATGTTATTCTAAAAAGTAGGGGCAAAACAATGTCTATATTTCATTCAGTGTAACATAAATACACAGAATAATGAACATTAATTTCTATTTACATAGTTCTAACAAGAAAGAATAGGTGAAAAAATGATACAAGTTCAAAACTTAGATATCGTTACACGGGAAACTTTACTAAAAGATAGCAACTTTACTTTTAAAGATGCTTTAATTTATGGAATATCAGCACCAAATGGCTCTGGAAAAACAACACTTTTACGTGTCTTAGCAGGTTTAAAGCCTGCCAATCGTGGACAAATTATTTTTAAAGAAAATCAGCTCTTTTTAAAATCAAAAGACGTCCGTCAAAAGCTTTTTTACTATGAAACTTCCGAATGGTTTAATCCAAACTTATCTGCATGGGACTACTTGCAATTTGTGCAAAAAATGTGGACTAGTACATCTGCTGATTTAGCAGAGATTATTCAATTTTGGGAACTAGAAGAATTTCTAAAAATACCTATCCGCAAATATTCTTTAGGTATGAAACAAAAAACATTGCTTGCGATGTATGCCGTTAGTCAAACAACTTACTGGCTTTTAGATGAGCCCACCAATGGATTAGATTACAAGAATCAAGAACGCTTTGTAACATTCATAGAGCAAGCAAAAGCCAGTGGTAAAACGATTATTTTCACCTCTCATCAGGACGATAAAATGTACGCTATTTCAGATGAGATTGTTCAAATTCACGACCGAAAACTACAAACAACGATAGAAATTTAAGGGGGGCAACCTATGCAACAGCAAACTTTTTATTTTAAGAAGTTTTTCAAAACAAAGGGAAACTGGATACCACTTTTTGTATTAGTAGCCACCATCTTATTTGTTCTAATTATGAATACAATAACAGAAAAAGAACACGATATGGCTGCTATCGCTGATTTGAACATGTCAATCAATGAGCAAGGTTTTAAAAACAACCAAAAAAAAAGAAATAATGGTGAGTTATCAAAAGAGGATGAACAATTACTTGATGAAAATCAAGTAAGCACTCAACAACTTTTGACTACCTATCAGAAAATTCGCGATTACTATAATTCGGGACAATACAAACAAGCATACGCTTTGAAAATTAAAGAAATCGAAAAATCTATTGCTTTTGAAAAAGAAACCTTTACGGATAATGGAATGGAATCCCTCAATATCCGTGACTTAACCAAATATAAGAAATTACAAGAATTAAATATTAACGAGCAAGTGGAAGATATGGAAACACAAGGATTCACCTATCTTTACCGTATGCTAGTAAATTTCTTCCCTCTACTCATTATTATTGTCAGTTGTTTCGCTCTAACTTCCGTTTTAACAGAACGATTTCATAATGGCTTAGATCGAATGAAATTGATGCCCCTTAGTAGCTTTAGAAATACAACAAAACGCTTAGTTTTTAGTACGTGTGTGGCACTTATCATTTATTTTTTAAGTATTCTTTTTGCGTTTCTTCCAGCAACAGTTTTATCTGGTCTAGGAAGCTTAAATTATCCAATTCTTTCAGAGATGAGTGGTGGATATGTAACCCTTCCTGTTGGAAAATTGTTGCTGGAAACCATCATTCTTCAAATGCTCAGTTTGTTAATTGTCATTTTAGTCATTGATTTAATTAGTAAAATAGTTAAGAAATCCATGCCCACTTTATTCTTAAGCCTAATTCTCTTAATTGCACCAACGTTTCTTATCGGCAAAGTGGTTTTTCTTGATAAAATAGCTGCTTTTCTACCAATGACTTATTTTAATTCCGGGCAAGTGACAAATTATTTTTTAGCGGAAGCATGTAACAATCCTACTATTACATTTGTTACTGGTGTAATCGTATTACTAATTAGTTTATGTCTTCTACTGGTGATTAATTATTATATAGATTGGAAAGGAGGTGAAAATAGCTCTCACTTTAAGCAAAAAAAATAAACACTTAGTGCTACTATAAACTTACACAAGGGAGTTGTTTACCAACATGAAAAAGGCTATGTACAAGATTGCGCTTGCGCTTATATTAATAACTGGAATTTTAATTACTATCACCCCAGATGCTATGTCAAAATCCGTGTTAAGCTGGCAAAAATATGATATCAATAAATATACTAAAAAACGTACAGTTGTATCAGAGCAATGGAAAAGTGTTCCAAATAACGTATACTGGCATAGTAGTAATGTAAACCGTGCTGGCAGTGGCTGGAATTATAATCGTTATGTTATTACATTAAAATATTTTGATGCGAAAACAAAAAGATATTATTAGAACTATAAGAAATTTTATAAAATACTTATCTACATAATATATTTAGATATTCCATAAGTTCATTTTTCGGAAAATAACACAAAACAAGTAATTTTATATTGAAAACACTTAGCCCGATGATTCTTTTGTATCATCGGGCTTTTTTATAGCATAAAACTCACTAAAAAATATATTTATTCCTCGACTGGTAAAGAGAAACAAATGTTGTCAGCTCTTGCGCAGTGCCTGAATACGTCCTCTTTGCTTGCAATTTTATCCAACTTGAGACTCCTGTTATAATTCCAAAGATACGACATTTTCAATATGCGTCGTCATCGGAAACATGTCCACAGGTTGGACGGCTGAAACTTTATACCCGCCTTCGTTTAAGATGCGTAAGTCGCGGGCAAGGGTTGCTGGGTCACAGGATACGTAGACGACTTTTTTCGGTTTCATTTTTAAGATAGTGGCAAGCAATTTTTCGTCGCAGCCTTTTCTTGGGGGATCGACGACTAGGACGTCTGCGGTAATCCCATTTTTATACCAGTTGGGGATAACGTCTTCTGCTTTTCCGGTTTCAAACGTGACATTCTCGATTTGGTTTAGCTTGGCATTTGCTCGCGCGTCAAGGATGGCTTGGTTTACGATTTCGACGCCGTAAACATGTCTTGCTTTTTTGGCGAGGCAAAGCGAGATGGAGCCAATGCCACAATAGGCATCAATGACGGTTTCATTTCCGGTTAAATTCGCTGCATCAAGCGCTTTTTGATAAAGGACTTCCGTTTGCTCCGGATTGACTTGGTAGAAGCTCCGTGCTGAAATTGCAAATTGAATCCCGTGAATGGTGTCTGTAATCGTATTTGGGCCATAAAGCGTGACCGTTTTATCGCCCAAAATGACGTTCGTTTTATTCGCATTGATGTTTTGGACGATGGAGGTGACACTTTGAACGCGTTTTTTAAGTTGTTCAAGGATAGCTGGTTTGTTTGGGAAATCAAGCGTGCGCGTGATTAAAACGAGCATGAGCTCACCTGATGTTTTGCCGACGCGCGTCATAATGTGGCGCAAATCGCCTTGGTGGGTTACTTCATTGTATGGCTCCGTGTAAAATTCCGCGAAAACCGCACGTGCTTCTTGAATGGCCGCATCGCTTTTCTCATCTTGAATGAGGCACGTATCCATATCAATGATGTCATGACTTCTCTTTTGATAAAAACCTGCGCCGAGTTTCCCGTTCACATAACCGACTGGCACTTGCGATTTGTTTCGGTAGCGGAACGGTTTTGCCATTCCAATTGTTGGCAGGACTTCGGTTTCGAGTTTACCGACGCGCTTCATAAGCTGTTCGACTTGCCTTCTTTTAAACAAAAGTTGCCCTTCATAAGAGAGGTGTTGGAGCTGGCAGCCGCCGCATTTTTGGTATACGGGGCAAGGTGGTGTGACGCGTTCTGGGCTTTCTTTTTCGAAGCTTTCGATTCTTCCGAAACCATACTTTTTGTTCACCTTGACCACTTTTACACGGACTTCTTCGCCTGGAAGCGCCGCAGGTATAAATAGCGGATAGCCGTCGATTTTGGCGATTCCGCTTCCGTCATGAGTTAAATCCTCGATGGTTACAGACAGTATTTGGTTTTTCTTTAACATTTCGTTTGGCATCTGGCGTTCTCCCCATTCAAAAAGCAGAGCGAGTGACTGCCCTGCTGTTATTTGATAATATATTCAATCCCAATTGGAACAGAAACATTTACTTGTTTCGTTTCTGAAAAAATGAGCCATGAGTTTCGAGTAACGTTGAAATCATAAAAGAATGTTTTAGGATAGGCTGTGACCGTTTTAGCTTTCGCCTCAAACGAATCATCTAGCGCTAAACTTTCTGTTGTGATGTTCATTTGCAAAGCTTTTATGCTTTTTGTCGCCAGTTCATTTGAAAACTCGACGGGCACTAAAGATTTGGCAGTCACTTGATTTTTTTTGCGTGTTAAATTGATGGTTTCATTGCTCGTTTGGATTTCACGCGTGCCACTTTCAATTTGATAATTAGAGAATCCATCGTAAGCATAATCCATAGGATATTTGAATTTCGAGTTATTGATATACTCCGCCACATTTGACGCAGCAATAACTAAGCGATATTCTTTAATCCCTTCGTACTTAGAATCTTCTTCTGAAAGTTGATTTAAAATTTCATGATTGGTGACATCGACAACTAAATTTCCGTTAGCTAATATATGAACCTCTGTATCTTTTTCGGCTGGTAAAAATGAAATGTCATCCGTTAATGGAATTGCTGTTTTCGTTGCAATCCACGATTTATTGCTTGCAATAAGCTCCGCTTCGCTTACTCTAGGTGTAATTTCCTCTGCTTGAACCTTCCAAACTACAAAAAGTGCGATAACAACTGAAAGGATGAATAGAGCACTTAGAAATAATGCTTTTTTGGGTCGGGCTACTTTTTCCAAGTTTGCTTCACCCACTTTCTATTTTTTGACTCTACCATTATACTGGCAAAACCAAAATAATACAATACCATGACAAAAAAGACATATTTTCGACTAATTTAAAGGGCTATTTCTTATATTTTACGGACTCTACTTTTTCTTCGTTATGACGGTCAACAAAATAGAGCGGACGTTGTTTCGTCTCGTTGAAGATTCGCCCTAAATATTCGCCAATAATTCCGAGTGAGAGCAATTGAATGCCGCCAAGGAATAATATTACGACCATAAGGGATGGGTAGCCACTTACACTTTCCCCAAAAAGAAGGGTTTTAATAAAGGTCCAAATCATGAAAATGAACGCAATAATTGAAATCAAAACGCCGCTAAGCGCTGAGAGTCTTAAAGGAGCCGTGGTAAATGATGTTATCCCTTCCATCGCTAAATTCATGAGTTGGAAATAATTCCATTTTGTTTGGCCGGCGCCGCGTTTGTCACGGTCAAATAAAATTTCTTTTTTGTGGAAACCTATCCAGCTAAACATTCCTTTTGTATAGCGTTGTGCCTCGCGAAACTCGCGCAGCGCATTCACTGCTCGGCGATCAAGCAATCTGAAATCTCCCGTATCTTCTTGGATAGGTACTTTCGTCAGCTTTTTAAGCAGTTTATAAAACTGTCTTGACGTCAGCTTCTTCATAGCACTTTCGCCGTCGCGCGATCTTCGTTTTGCGTAAACATCGTCGTAACCTTCTTCCCAGTATTGAATCATTTCTGGGATCAGTTCAGGCGGGTCTTGCAAATCTGCGTCCATAATAATTACTGCATCGCTGTCCGCATAGTCGAGTCCTGCAATCATCGCAATTTCTTTACCAAAATTTCGACTTAAGTTAATATAGCTTACTCTTTTATCCTGTTCACGGAGCTTTTTTAAGATTTCAAGTGTATTGTCTTTACTTCCGTCATTTACAAACAAAATTTCGAATGAATAGTTTTGAATCGTATCTAAAGTGAGTAAGACTTGATCGTAAAACATGTTTAGAACCTGCTCCTCATTGTAAGCTGGGACTAGAATCGTTATTTTTTTCATTTCCGCTCTTTCTCCTATCATTTACCCTTTTTAAATTTGAGAATCCGCTTGTTTTTTGCTGTCTAAATCAGTTGCTGGAATGGCATGCACATCGGCAAAAAATTCGATATGTTGGTTTAAATTTTCAAATGTCATTGGTGTTTCTCCGCCAAGTTCTCCGTCAAGATTAATAAGCATTTTTTCTTCGGATGTCACAATGACTTTTTTCGATTTCACGTAGATGATATTCGGTTCCTTAATGTGGTCGCCGCGAAGGGCGAGCGTCACTAATCGAATAAATTCTGCTAAGTTCACTTTTTTCAAGATGATGAGGGAAAACTTGCCGTCGTCTAGTTTTGCGTCAGGTGCAATTTTTTCGAAGCCTCCGATAGAGTTCGTCAAGCCAAGTAAAAAGAACATCGCTTTTCCTTCAAAGACACCATCATCATATTCGACACGCACGTCCGTCGCTTTTAAAGAAGGGAGCATTTCAATCCCTTTCAAATAATACGCGAGTTGCCCAAGCATCGTTTTTAGCTTGCTTGGCACATCATAGGTTAGCTCCGTAATCCGGCCGCCACCGCCAATATTAATGAAGTACGTTTCATTCGCCTTCCCAATATCCATCGCCACACTATCACCACGAGCAATGATTTCCGTTGCCTTCATAACGTCGCGCGGCACGTGTAGCGCCCTCGCAAAATCATTCGTTGTCCCAGTTGGAATGATGCCAACCTTTGGACGGTATTCTTGTTCAGCAATCCCATTGATGACTTCATTTATCGTTCCATCGCCACCTGCTGCGACGACTAAATCGTATTTTTCTTGCACGGCACGTCTAGCTTCACGTTCGGCATCACCTGGTTCTGGTGTTGTCGCATGGGCTGACGTTACATAACCGGCATTTTCTAAAACCATGAGCACATCTGCTAAATTCTTTTTTATGATTTCTCGTCCTGAAGTTGGATTATAGATGACACGGGCGCGCTTCGCCATGGAATTCATCCTCTCTCGCATAAAACTCATTACGTTTTATCTACAAATTTTCACTAACATTTTTATTATAGCAAAATGCGCCTTTTTTTAAAATAAAAAGAAGGGACTTTTTGTTGCCCCTCCTTCCAGTTTACTTAGCGCTTATTCATTTCGTCGATAAGTAATTTATTTACCATTGGCGGATTAGCTTGCCCTTTTGTTGCTTTCATCACTTGCCCAACTAGGAAGCCAACAGCACGATCCTTACCATTTTTGTAATCCTCAATCGATTGCGCGTTTCCGTCTAAAATGCCAGAAATGATGGCGCGTAATTCGCCTTCATCGGAAATTTGTACGAGCCCTTTCGCTTTGACAACTTCTTCCGCGTCCCCACCATTTTCGGCTAACTCACGGAAAACTTTTTTAGCGATTTTAGAAGAAATCGTGCCTTTTTCAATCAACTGAATCATCCCAGCTAAGTTTGCTGGCGTCAGCCCTGTTTCATGCAACTCTTTTTGCTCGGCGTTCAGGTAAGCGGACACTTCGCCCATAAGCCAGTTGGAGACCTGTTTTGCGTCTGCGCCTTCTTGTAAAGTAGCTTCAAAGAAATCAGACATTTCCTTTGTAAGTGTGAGCACCATCGCGTCATAGGTTGGCAAGCCTAGCTCGCTCACGTAGCGCGCTTGACGTTTGTCTGGAAGCTCTGGAATTTCAGCACGAATTCGTTCCATCCATGCGTCATCGATATAAAGATCGACTAAATCTGGTTCTGGGAAGTAACGATAATCATCAGAGCCTTCTTTCACGCGCATAAGTGATGTTTTACCTGTTGCCTCATCAAAACGGCGCGTTTCTTGTTCGATGATGCCGCCTGCCATGAGCACTTCTGCTTGGCGTTTTTCTTCATATTCAATTCCTTTACGCACATTATTAAAGGAGTTTAAATTTTTAAGCTCTGTTTTAACCCCAAATTCTTCTTGCCCAACTGGACGAATGGAAATATTCGCATCACACCGCATTGAGCCTTCTTCCATCTTCACATCGGATACACCCGTGTATTGAATGATTGATTTTAATTTTTCAAGATACGCGTATGCCTCGTCAGCAGAACGAATATCTGGCTCTGATACGATTTCAATAAGCGGCGTCCCTTGACGATTAATATCAACAAGCGAGTAACCTTTATTCGTATGCGTATTTTTCCCAGCATCTTCTTCTAAGTGAAGACGCGTGATGCCGATTTTCTTTTTGCGTCCGTCTACTTCAATTTCGATGTGCCCATGTTCCCCGATTGGCTTATCGAATTGCGAAATTTGGTACGCTTTCGGATTATCTGGATAAAAGTAGTTTTTGCGGTCAAACTTCGTATGTTTCGCGATATCACAATTGATTGCCATCGCGGCTTTCATACCAAACTCAACTGCCCGTTTATTTAAAACAGGTAAAACGCCTGGCATCCCTAAATCGACCACCGTAGTATTTGTATTCGGTTCTGCACCAAAATGCGCCGGAGCAGAAGAGAAAATTTTGGATTCTGTTTTTAATTCAACATGGACTTCAAGCCCGATAATAGTTTCAAAATTCATGACTGCACCGCCTTTTTATAATGATGGTTTTGCTTTATGAAAATCTGTTGCTTGCTCAAACGCATGCGCAACTTGATAAATTTGACCTTCTTTAAAATGATTGCCAATAATTTGTAAGCCTACAGGTAGACCGTCGCTTAGACCACACGGAACCGAAATCGCCGGAAGTCCTGCCAAGTTAATTGGAATCGTTAATAAGTCATTTTGATACATCGTAATTGGATCATGAATCATGCCATCAATATCAAAAGCAGTCGTCGGCGTACTTGGTCCAATAATGACATCGTAGTCCGCAAAAACTTTTTCAAAATCTTGCTTAATAAGCGTTCTCGCTTGCTGCGCTTTTTTGTAATACGCATCGTAATAACCCGAGCTTAGTGAATAAGTTCCGAGCATAATCCGGCGTTTCACTTCGTCGCCAAAGCCTTCTGAACGCGTTTTTTTGTAAAGCTCTTCAAGCGAATTCGCATTTTCCGTACGATAACCGTAACGCACACCATCAAAACGCGCTAAGTTCGAAGACGCTTCACTCGAGGCTAAAATATAGTAACTCGCTACCCCGTATTCAGAATGCGGCAAGGAAACTTCTTCCCAAGTTGCGCCAAGTTTTTCAAGTGTTTTTAAAGCTTCCATAACAGCGGTTTTCACACCAGGCTGTACACCATCGCCTAGGTACTCTTTTGGAACACCAATTTTAAGACCTTTTACATCACCCGTTAAGTATTCTGAGAAGTTTTCAACAGGCGCGTCAATCGACGTTGAGTCATTTTCATCTACGCCAGAAATTGCTTGCAGCAAGTAAGCATTATCCTCAACCGTCCGAGTAATAGGACCGATTTGATCAAGCGACGAGGCAAAAGCAATGAGCCCAAACCGAGAGATGCGGCCATATGTAGGTTTCATTCCGACTACGCCACAAAAAGCGGCAGGCTGGCGGATGGAACCACCTGTATCTGAACCGAGTGAGAAGAGTACTTCAGACGCGGCTACAGCAGCAGCACTCCCGCCTGATGACCCACCAGGTACTTTCGATAAGTCCCACGGGTTGTATGTTTTGTGGAAATGAGACGTTTCGGTCGATGAACCCATCGCAAACTCGTCCATATTTAATTTCCCGATGTTGATAACTTGGGCTTGTTTTAGTTTCCAGACGACAGTCGCATCATAAATTGGGTCAAAGTTGTATAAAATCTTACTTGCCGCTGTTGTTCGTAAGTTTTTCGTAACAATATTATCTTTAAGTCCGATTGGCAAGCCAGCGAGCATGTTTGCTGGATCAATGCCAGAATCGCCTAATTCTTCTGCGACGTCGAGCGCTGTTTCTTTGTTTAATGTTATAAATGATTGTACTTTATCTTCTACTGCCTCAATGCGGTCAAAAGATTCTTTCACCAAATCAAAAGGGGAAATTTCTTTTTTGACGAGCATGTCATGCAAGTTTTTTACTGAGTGTTCGAATAATCCCAAAATGAATTCCCTCCTTAATCCTCTAAAATCGTTGGTACTTTAAACATGCCGTCCTGTGTGTCAGGCGCGTTACGGAGTACTTTTTCACGTTTTAATCCCGGGTGAGAAACATCTTCCCGTAAAACATTTGAAACCTCAATTGCATGAGAAGTTGGCTCAACATTGGCTGTATTTAGCTGGTCCAGTTTTTCCACCATTTCAATAATATTGCCTAGTTGGCCTGCAAAAACATCTGCCTCTGCGCCAGAAACATCAAGCTTAGCTAAATTGGCCACTTTTAAAACGGTCTCTTTTGATATGTTCGTCAAGACGCCATCCTCCTTTTCGTTTTTTCCACTAATGGTAAAATTATATCATAGAAGCGACTATTCGGATATAAAAAATACCGGAAAACGTGAAAAGTTCCTAGCGAATGCTAGGAACTTTTTTAATTAATTATAAATGTGCGCGTTCGCTGCGCTGTCGCTTGGTTTGCGCGTAATTAATGCGGCAGGACCATCAGAAGTTGAAATGCTAACTTGGATATTCGCTTCTTTTGGTAAATGCTTGCCAATTAAATCGGTAACATATTGCGTGAAACCGATAATTTCCGCTTCCCCGTAAAATTGAAGGGGGATATCGACGTTTAAGTCTGCCATTTGGCCATCTTCATAACGTGCGCGTCCCACAACCCCAGTGAAGTTCGGATAGTATTTTTCAATATCGGCCTGGAAGTTTAAGAATGAATCATTGTCTGCCTTGTGGTCAGATTGTGCCTCTGCACTTGGCAAAACATAATTTTTTTCTTTGATTGTTTTAAAGTTGCCAATGTCATTGCCGTTTGTTGTTGCATAAGCGATATAATTCCCCGGGGCAACGGCATCACGTCGGCCTTGTTTATAAATGGCAATCGTGACGGGGACATTTTCTAGCCCTTTCGTTTGGCGAATTCGCGTTAAAATCGTTTGAGCCATTGCTTTTCCTTCTGATAACAATTTATCATCGCTAATCTCTTGCTCAAATGTGTCACCGTATTGTTCCTTTTGGTAATAATCAACGGAATTCATCGCGAGCGCAATGGATACACCACCGAGTGCGACCGTGTCTTTATCCGTTTTCTTCAAATAGTTTTGTTCTAAAATATGCGCTAAATAAATAGGATTACGGTTAGCACCGAAACCGTTATCTACTGGATTCAAACCGTCTTTATTTTTATCGCTTTTACGACTAAGCCAAGACGTTAACAATTCTTTATCCAAATATTGTCCTTCTTGGAAAAGGTAATCGTCCGGTGAATATTCATTTTGCGAAACACGCATTAAACCAGACTCTAATTCGTTAATGTCATAACGCGAATAAATATTCGATACAACGAGTCCTCTTGATTTACTCGCTTTATAGGGCAGAACCGTCTTATAGTAATTCTCAGAAATTTGATTTTTCGTCATAATTCCGGTTTCGCTTTTCTTTTCTTCGTCTTTTGTGACCACTTTCTCATCTGATGACAGTTTTGGGGCACAACCTGTGAGTACAAGTAGCGAAGCCAAAACGAGTATTAAATATTTTTTCATTATTTATAATTCACCCTCATCTGGTAAGTATTCCATAAGCTCTTCTTCCGACCAGACAGGTATGCCGAGTTCATTTGCCTTTTCAAGCTTAGAACCTGCATCGCTGCCCGCAACAACAACATCCGTCTTTTTGCTGACGCTACCGGAAACATCGCCGCCAAGTTTCTCAATTAGGGCTTTCGCTTCGTTTCGCGTAAGCTGTTCCAATTTCCCAGTTAAAACTACCTTTTTCCCGGAAAAAACTAAGTCTTCCTCATCTTGCTCTTCGATGCGTGGACCTGTGTAGGTCATGTTCACGCCAGCCGCTTCGAGTTCAGCGAGCAGTTCGTGGACTTCTTCATTTTCGAAATAAGTGACGATGCTATCCGCCATTTTTTCGCCAATGTCGGCCGTATTTTGAAGGGTTTCCTTATCTGCTTTTCTGAGGGCGTCCATCGTGTCAAAGCGGAGTGCGAGCGTGCGCGCCGCCTTTTCACCTACGTGACGAATGCCAAGACCAAATAGCAATCGTTCGAGCGAATTTTGCTTGCTTGCTTCAATGCTCGAAAGCAAATTGGAAACAGATTTTTCTCCCATTCTTTCTAATTCTAACAGTTTTTCTTTTGAAAGGGAAAACAAATCTGCAACATCGGCAATGAGGTTGTGTGAAAAGAGCTGAATAATCACTTTTTCGCCAAGTCCATCAATATTCATTGCATTGCGCGATACAAAATGAATGAGTCCTTCCTTAATTTGCGCTGGGCATTTTGGATTGATACAGCGCAGTGCGACCTCTTCTTCGAGGCGAACAAGTTCGCTTCCGCAGTCTGGGCAAACTTTTGGCATGTGAAACGGCTCTTCTGCACCAGTTCGTTTTTCTGGGATGCTGCGAATCACTTCGGGAATAATATCGCCTGCTTTTTTGATGACAACGGTATCGCCAACACGTATATCTTTTTCATGGATTAAATCTTCGTTATGAAGGGACGCACGGCCAACTGTTGTACCCGCTACTTGAACGGGTTCTAAAATAGCAGTTGGTGTGACAACGCCTGTTCGACCAACGCGAAGTTCAATATCAAGTAATGTCGTTTCGACTTCTTCAGCCGGGAATTTGTAAGCAATTGCCCAGCGTGGTGTTTTAACACGTGCGCCAAGCTCATTTTGTTGCGCCAAATCATTGACTTTAATGACAATCCCATCGATATCGTAATCGAGCGATGTTCGTTTTTCTGTCCACTTTTTAATATAAGCAAACACTTCATCCATTGTGCCGCAAACAGCGCGTTCTTTGTTCGTTCTAAGACCGAGTTCGCCGAGCATGTCCAAGCCATCGCTATGTTTTTTGACGCCCATTTCACCAAAATCAGCCACCGCATAAAGGAAAATATCCAAATTCCGCGATGCCGCAATTTTTGTATCGAGCTGTCTAAGCGAACCAGCCGCCGCATTACGCGGATTTGCGAACAGCATGAGGCCTTCTTGTTCGCGTGTTTCATTTAAGTTTTTAAATGATTTTTTAGGCATGAAAGCTTCGCCGCGGACTTCAATTGAAAAGTCGCGTTTTAGTTTCATGGGGATGGACCGAATTGTCCGCAGATTTGCGGTAATGTCTTCACCGGTTGTGCCGTCGCCACGAGTCGCGCCGCGCTTATAGCGACCAGCTTCGTATTCGAGTGAAACGGCAAGGCCATCAATTTTAAGTTCGCACATATATTCGCGGTCGTCGCCGACTTTTTCGCGTACACGGCGGTCAAAATCGAGCAGATCCTGTTCGTTAAATGCATTGGCCAAGCTTAACATTGGCGTTTTATGTGCCACTTTATCGAAGCCTTCTAAAACTTCACCGCCGATTCGTTGTGACGGTGAGTCACTTGTTATCCAATTAGGGTGCTTTTCTTCTAAAGCGATTAGTTCGTGGAGCAATTTATCATAGACAGCATCTTCTACGGTTGGCTTGTCTAGGGCATAATACTCGTAACTATACTGATTAAGTTCAGCGATAATTTCGTCGTATCTAGTTCTTTCACTCATGCTCTCTACCTACCTTTACACTTTTTCAATTGGCGCGAATTCGGCCAGTAATCGTTTAATTCCAGTTGGACTTGGGAAAGCGATATCGAGTTCCATATTGCTACCTTCCCCTTTTACGCTCACAACAGTTCCAGTTCCCCATTTTTTATGGGTCGCTTTGTCGCCAACAGACCAACCAACTTTTTCAGCACCGCTCGTTTGGTAATTCGCCACTTGTTTCGTGTTGATTGTGGAACGTTTGAACGGCACTTCTTTTAATTTATTTTCGTTGCCTGTTTCAAGCAAATCTTGTGGGATTTCGCCGATAAATCGGGATTCAACGTTGGCTGCTGAACGCCCAAAAATCATGCGCGAATAGGCGCTCGTTAAGAACAATTCTTCTTCTGCCCGCGTAATCCCTACGTAAGCTAAACGACGTTCTTCTTCCATTTCATCTTCTTCAAAAAGAGCGCGCGAATGTGGGAAAATGCCTTCTTCAAGGCCGACTAAAAAGACAACTGGAAACTCGAGCCCTTTTGCTGAGTGAAGCGTCATCAATGTGACCGCGCCAGTTTGCTCTAAGTCGTCTTCTAATTGATCCACATCGGCAACAAGAGCCAAGTCCGTTAGAAACGCGATAAGCGACTTATCTTCACTTTCTTTTTCGAAGTTTTGCGTAACAGAAAGGAGCTCGTCAATATTTTCGAGCCTCGTCTGCGCTTCAATCGTTCTTTCATTTTTCAGCATGTCACGATATCCCGTTTTATCCAAAACTTGCTCTACAAGCTCGGTTACAGAGAGAAATTCTTGCATTTGACTAAAGCCGCGAATTAAATCGTGGAATTCGACCAACTGTTTACTCGTTTTCGCGGGAATGCCGGCGAGTTCGATGCGATTTAACACTTCAAATAAAGTTAAGTCATACGCGTTCGCTGTACTTGCTATTTTGTCGAGCGATCCAGCCCCCACCCCGCGCTTCGGCACGTTAATGATGCGCGACAAACTAATGTCATCTTCATTGTTTGAAATGAGGCGCAAATAAGCTAAAATGTCTTTAATTTCTTTACGGTCATAGAATTTTGTGCCGCCGACCATCGTGTAGGCCATGTTCGATTTCATGAAGAATTCCTCCATGACACGCGACTGGGCGTTTGTTCGGTACAGAATTGCAAAATCAGATAATGGTCGATTTTTGTTTGCCACTTCTTCTTGAATTTTACTTACTACATAGGAAGCCTCTTCTTTTTCAGTGAGCGCTTTATGATAGAAAATTTTGGCGCCTTCGTCATTGCTCGTCCACAAATTTTTCGCTTTGCGGTTACGGTTATTTTCAATCACACGGTTTGCCGCTTCTAAAATCCGTTTTGTCGACCGGTAGTTCTCTTCAAGCAAAATCATTTGCGCCTTTGGATAATCCTTTTCAAACGACAAAATGTTGGAAATATCAGCACCGCGCCAGCCATAAATCGACTGATCCGAGTCCCCGACGACGCACAAATTCTGAAGTCTTGCCGCGAGAAGTTTCACGAGCAAATACTGCGCGTGGTTCGTATCTTGATATTCATCTACGTGAATGTATTGAAATTTTCGCTGATAGTACTCTAAAACATCTGGTACGCGCTCAAATAAGCGAATCGTCACCATGATTAAATCGTCGAAATCGAGCGCCTGATTCTTTTTCAATTTCTTCTCATACGCTTCGTAAACTTCTGCAACCATATTATCATAGTAGCCACTCGCCTCGCGCTTATACTCCGCCGCGTCCATCAATTCATTTTTCGCGTTGCTAATGGAAGCAAGTATCCCGCGTGGCTCATATTTTTTTGAATCAATATTTTTGTCTTTTAAAATACCTTTAATAACGGAAAGTTGATCGCTACTATCTAAAATTGTAAAATTGCGCTCGTAGCCAATTCGCTCGATGTCGCGCCTTAAAATGCGGACACACATGGAGTGAAATGTAGAAATCCAAATTGATTCCGCTACACCACCAAGAAGCCCGACAACTCGCGCTTTCATTTCGCGCGCCGCTTTGTTTGTAAACGTAATCGCCAAAATGTTATACGGATTCACTTCGCGCTCTTTGATTAAATACGCAATTCGGTGCGTTAAAACACGCGTCTTCCCACTACCAGCTCCTGCCATAATTAAAAGCGGTCCTTCCGTTGTTTCTACCGCCCTTTTTTGCTCCTTATTAAGTCCTTTTACAAGTTCTTCACTGTTTAATTGCATTTTTTATCCACCACCACACAAACATTTGTTCTTATTTTATCATATCTTCCTCGCACCTGCTAGCACGAGCTGAAACTTGCGCCGTAACAAGCGCTTCTTCTAAATCTTCATAAATTAAATTACCCACGATGATGACATCAGCCACTTCCGCCATTTCTTTTGCATCTGTAAGCGAGCGAATGCCCCCACCATACCATAATTTCGTTTCCTTAAGCACAGCTTTGACTGCCCGCAAAATTGTCACGTCACCAAACATGCCACTATATTCCACATAAAAAATCGGTAGGTGGAAAAAATGTTCTGCTAATTCAGCGTACGCCGCAACAGTTTCTGCTTCCAAATTGGTCAGCGCTCCGGTTTTAATCGCCGCTTTTGCCTCCGGATTTAAAATGACGTAACCAACTGGCGAAATACGCCTAAATGGGACGTGCGGTGCATATTCACGCAATAAGTCAACGTGTAAACCATGCGACCAAGTTGTATCAAGCGTATTTAAAACCATCGGAATTAAAAATTGGTCAGCCAGAGGTAAAATCATATCTGGCGTACTTATTTCCAAATAAAGTGGCAAGTCGGTTTCCATAAAACGTTCGTACGTTTCTGTGACATTTTCTAAAGTAATTCCATCTGTCCCGCCAATAATAAAACCATCTGTCTCACTTTGTAAGAGCATTTGAACCGCTTCATCAGACAATGGTTTGGCTGGATCAATCTTAAATAAATGACGCACACGCATAGACTCCCTTACTAAAATTCCAATTTTAATCGCTAGACTAATCTATTATAGCATTTGTTTGTTTTTCATTCATCTGTTCAAACGAGAATTTAACTTTTTTTGAACTTTTTCTAAAAACTTGCTCCAAATAAAAGACTTTTTTGATATGATTAACGTTACATCACTTTGAAAGGGGAATTTTATGCATCAAAAAGAAAAATGGGGTTCTAAAATAGGCTTTATATTGGCATCGGCTGGATCAGCTATCGGGATTGGTGCCATTTGGAAATTGCCATATGTAGCGGCAACAGCAGGCGGAGGAGCATTTTTTCTACTTTTCCTCGCCATCACGCTCCTTGTTGTTATGCCTATCTTAATGGCCGAATTTATTATCGGTCGCAGTTCAGGCGGTGACGCCATTTTAGCTTATAAAACACTCGCTCCAAAATCAAAATGGAACTTACTTGGAAAACTAGGCGTTGTTGGCGCAAGTATTCTGTTTTCTTTCTACAGCGTTGTAGGTGGCTGGATTATTACTTACCTCTTTAAAGCCTTATCAATGAGCTTAGCGGGTGCCACGCAAACTGAATTACTACAGGAATTTAGTCGCACAACAGCCAACCCGTACCTTTCACTTATCGCTACCTTCATTTTTATCCTACTAAATGTTTTCGTTATTAACCGCGGAGTCGTATCTGGAATCGAGAAAATGAGCAAATTTATGATGCCGGCACTTTTTCTATTATTTCTTGTCTTGATTATTCGCTCATTAACGCTTGACGGTGCGATGAGCGGCGTACAATTTTTCTTGAAACCTGACTTCACACATATGACAGCCAACACGATTTTAATCACGCTCGGGCAAGCCTTCTTCTCACTAAGCGTTGGTATCTCGGTTATGGTCACCTACAGTTCTTACTTAGATAAATCTGTCAGCTTGCCGCAATCTGCCATTTCTATCGCTCTTTTGAATGTCTGTGTTTCGCTTCTTGCAGGGCTCGCTATCTTTCCAGCAGCCTTTGCATTCGGAATCACGCCTGACGCAGGCCCCGGCTTATTATTCGTCATCCTGCCATCGATTTTCAACCAACTGCCATTTGGAACATTCTTCTTTGTCATTTTCCTTATTCTGTTCCTTTTTGCAGCCCTTACGTCAAGCTTTTCCATGCTCGAAGCAACGGTAGCACCGATTATGTCCAGCGGCGTTTCTCGAAAAAAAGCAAGTACGTGGATGGGAGTGCTTATCATGATTATGGCCGTTCCGTCGGCGCTTAGTTTCGGCGTGTGGAATGATATTCACCTCTTCGGCCTTACCTTCTTTGAATTCGCAGACTATCTCGTTTCCAATATCATCCTTCCAGTCGGCGCCTTATTCATTTCCATTTTCGTCGGTTACCGACTGCCTAGACAGCTTTTACAAGATGAATTTACGGCAAGTAGCCATTTTGGCAAAAAAACCTTCATTGTCTGGCTTTTTATCATCAAATACATTGCTCCTATCGCGATTATCTTTGTCTTTCTAAGCGCGACTGGGATTTTAAAATTATTTTAAAACTAAAAAACCTGAAGGTAACGTATTTCAAGTACGTTACCTTCAGGTTTTTATTTCTGACTGATTAAATAGCGATTATTAAATTATGCTGTAATTCTTACTGTGTTAGTAGCCACAACAGCGCCACTAGCATTATATCCCTTCATAATAACCTCATCCGTAACGCTTGTTACATCGCGTTTAATATAGTAGCTATACGTACCCGTGTTATCCACAGGAATCTTAGAAAGTTGTGTCCCATTCACGGTTGCAGAAATGTATTTCACATCTCCTGAATAGGTTCCAATAACTGACTTGTCCCCAATTCGATAGCTATTCGATGTAATGTCACTTGTTAATCGAACACGAACTGGCGCTTCTGCAACTTGTACTTTTTCCTGATTGTAAGCCACAATGGATACTGTATCTGTAAGAGATGTAATATTAGGACGAGCATAGTAGGTATACGTGCCGTCTGATGGAACTGGAATCCTACTCAATAATGTTCCATTCACTTTCAACGCAATATATTTTACGCTTCCTTCATACGTCCCTGATATATATTTATCTTGATGTAAGAAAAAGTCATTTGCTGCAATTGCATTATTTTGTGGTGGACTTAGAACCACATTGACTGGTTTTTGATCGACAACATTTCCAGCAGCATTGTACCCTTTCACAGAAACTGTGTCGCCCGTTGCAATTTTATCTTTAGCATAGTATCTCCATGTTGTCGTATTTATCACGGATGTTCTCGAATACTCTGTTCCATTCACAACCAAGGATACATATTTCACATTGCCTGCATACGTTCCTTCTACATATGAGTCTGAAATAGCATAGTAATTCGGATTAACCGTAATTGTCCCACCTAAACTCCCTGGTCGATATAAGTCTACTTTCTTCCGTGAAACTTCGGTATTTTCCGAATTGTAACCGATGACAAACACTTCATCTGTATCTGCATTTGTAATGTTTGAACGTGCATAATAGCGGAATTTACCGTCTGCTTCAACTGGAACTTTAGAAAGCGTTGTTCCATTCACAGAAAGTCCTACTTTTCTTACCGAACCCGTATACGTTCCTTCCACATAAGCATCAGTCCCCACTACAAAGTTATTCGGGGAAACCGCTCCAATTTTTAGTTGCCCATCTTTTAAATTTACTCGTGCGCGGTCTAGTTCTCTATTTGCTGAATCAAGTCCAACTAAATAGACTGTTTGATTTATACTTGTAATATTATTTTTAGCATAGTAAGTGAAGCTTCCTGTAACAGGAACCTTAGATTGTTGAACGCCGTTCACTTCTAGGCAAACTCTCTCCACATCACCTGTTACTTCTGCTTGAATGCGACTATCATAGCCTACATAAAAGTCTTGTTTCACGGTAACCGTACCACTTTTTGCTGCTTGTGTAACTGTTGTATGGGCATTAGACGTTTTATCACCTGCTGTTACAGTGGCAGTTACGACTGTTCCGGCTACTTGCGCTGGAATCGTCAAACTGTAAGCGCCATCTGAAGCAATTCGACCACTCGCAAGTTGATTATTATGCTGGTCTTTCAGCACAATTGTTGCATTCGGTTCACCTGTTCCTGTCGCTACTCTCGAGTCTACATTTAATGGATTAATAGTAGTTTGAGCAATATGCTCATTCGTTACAGTCGTAAAAGCACTAGACGTTTTACCACCTTGTGTCACTGTCGCCGTCACAACTGTCCCAACCATTTGTTTTTGAATCGTCAAGCTATAACGACCATCTGAGCCTACTCGCCCTGTTGCAAGTTGATTATTATTTTGATCTTTTAACACAATCGTCGCATTCGGTTCTGCGGTTCCTACGGCGATTACCGAATCTGTGTTTAATGGCTCAATGGTTGTTTGAGCAAGGTTACCTTGTGCAACGGTTGTATTCACACTCGATGTCTTACCATCTGCTGTTGCCGTTGCTGTCACAATTGTTCCTGAAACTTGTTTCGGAATTGTTACACTATAACGACCATCTGAACCGACTCGACCCGTTGCAAGTGTTGTCGAACCTGCTTTAATTACAATCGTCGCATTTGGTTCTGCGGTTCCCTCTGCTTTGACAGAATCCGCATCTAATGCATTAATGGTTGTTTGTGCGATGTTTCCTTGTGCAACAATTGTATCTGCACTTGATGTTTTCCCGTTCAATGTTGCCGTTGCTGTCACAGACGTCTCTGCCTCTTGCCTTGGAATCGTTATACTGTAACGACCATCTGAACTTGCTGTACCCGTTCCAAGCGTTGTCGAACCTGCTTTAATTACAATCGTCGCATTCGGTTCTGCAGTTCCCTCCGCTTTGACAGAATCTGTATTTAACGCACTAATGGTTGTTTGTGCGATATTTCCTTGTGCAACAGTTGTATTTACACTTGACGTTTTCCCGTATGCCGTTGCAGTTGCCGTCACAACGGTTCCTACTGCTTGTTTTGGAATCGTCAAACTATATTGCCCATCTGCAGCTACTCTCCCTGTACCAAGCGTTGTCGAACCAGCTTTGATTTCAATCGTTGCATTTGGTTCTGCAGTTCCCTCCGCTTTGACAGAATCCGTGTCTAACTCATTAATAGTTGTTTGATCAAGAGCTGCATCCAAATCCATCAATGATACATTTCCAATATTTATTGTACCTTCCGTACCAATTGCATCTTTAAAACCAAGTACTTTTAATTCAATCCGCATCGTGATGTCTGCAGGAGCAGTGACAGTTGTCGTATAATTTCTTGCTGTAGGACTCGTGACAGGTAACCAATCACTGTTTGATATCTCAACATCATTATTATTGAAGTCTGATGTCCGTACTTGGATATGTTCTAAATCCGATCCAGAAACATACTTATAATCCACAGACAAACGATATCTGTGTCCCTCTATAACCTCTACATTTTGTCCTAAAAAAGCAATATGTCCATTATTTATAGCCCTTTTATGTGTAACGTTAATACTTCCATCACTTTGAGGAGCCATATAATTATCCAAGTATTCTCCAGAACCGCCGTATATCCTATAATTTTCCATATAATAAGCTCGGCCCGCTGAATACCTACCTTGTACATCCCAATTTGTAATCAAATTTCCGTCCCCTACAAATCCAGGATTTTGCAGTAAGTTACTTGTGACTGAAGTTAATGAACTATTTAGCCCAGCCTCCTGTGCATGGCCTTCAGTTGCTTTTGCATTATATGGCAATGAAGTAGCAATTGTTGATGCAAACAGGGTCGCTACTAAAGTACTAATCACCGTTTTCCTTAATCTAGATTTCTTAATTTTCAATATTCAATTCTCCTTTCGAGCGTTTTAGACATGGCAAAAAATAGGGGGGTCGCATCAGGACACCTCTAATCCTAATCGTTTCCTATTAGTCCCCTCGTCTATTATACTGTCTAATTTTTTAACACAATCCTCCTTTTTTAATCCTCTAATCACTGTAAGCTTTTTTCATAGTAACATTTAAAATTTACCGAAAAAAGCCAGAAAAATGGATTTTCAAAAAAAAAATATATAAATTTTGTGACAGATTTTCTTCATTTTCACTTCGATTCTCAAGCCCAAACGGACCGATAATCATTGCTACAAGAAGAAGTACACAATTGGCACGATGAGATTCCACTCTGGTCTAGCTCAACCGCTCACTCATTGTACTTATTCACTTCCATTCGACCTTTTCGATAACTTTTCCCCTGTAACTTTAAATCGCGCCAAATTATGCTTTTCAGATTTTGAAGGGTGACGAGAAGCGTATTACGATGATTCACTTGCCCAGATTGCACCTTTAAAAGCGAAAGTTTTGGCGACACCAGTTTATTATTTTCTTGTATAGCTACACCAATTGCATACGCCAAGCTAGGAGGATTTTCTTCTTCCAAAATTGAACAAACTGGTATTTTATGTATAAATTGTAACAATTTCCATCTAAATACCTCTAATAAACTTAAATATTGACTTAAAAACCTCCTTTTTTCCAAAAATGCTTTATGTTATAATGAAATCTGATTTTAGTGAGGTTTCGACCTATATGGAGGAGATGAACAGAGAAAACTTGCCGAAATGAAGATGAAAAAGAACACCTAAGAACGATTATTTTAGTCAAATAAGGAGATTAGTTTTATGATAACAAAGCAACAGACGACTCTTTTAAAAGGGATAGCTATTTTTATAGTAATCGTGTCACATATATGCTATAAAAACTTTGATAATTACCATTATATTGGTCCGATTTCTGTGTGGATATTTTTAATTCTTTCAGGATATGGACTAACGGCCTCTGCTGATAAAAACGGTTTATCCAAATACTATAAGCGTTATGTCAAAATCATTATCCCATACTGGATTTTTAGTATTTTTAAACTGATTTTTGTAGCCATTATTTTCCAGCAAACTTTTTCGATGAAACAATTATTTTCAATCATGTTTTTCTTTGACATCGGGCGTGACTTAGATCCGACGATGTGGTTTGTACTATTTATACTATTTTGGTACACGTTATTCTTAATCGCGCGCTTACTTGTAAAAAATCGTGTATTACAACTGATTATATTATTACTCGGTTCAGTCAGCATCGTGTTTATTGACGAATACTGGTTATTTTATTCCATCGCCTTTCCGGTTGGGGTCTTCCTGAAAAGAGAAGAACACTGGTTAGCACCTATGAAAGATAAATTATTAGCAAAAGCCTCAATAAAGTGGGGCAGCCTAATTGCATTAACGGTTGTGTGCGTATTTTTATACTTCACTTCTAACATTCCAATGGCATCCTTTATGTGCTTTATCGGAGCGCTCCTTGTCATTATGGTAGTCCAGTCTTTCCATGTGAAAAGTAAATTCTTACTATTTTTGGGTACTTGGTCCTTCTTCCTTTATCTAATCGAAGGCTTCCCGAGTTATTCTTTCGATTTAGTAGGCTACTTCAATCCAATGATAGTCGGCTTACTTGTTTACCTTGCCTTTACTTTTATCATAGGTATTTTGCTTGGTAAATTCAGTAATAAGATTTTGAAAATGTTACGTTAATTGCTAATCATTAACCGCCTATTCTTAGGCGGTTTTTTTGCACAAAAAAGAACTTGCGTTAGCAAGCTCTCATTTTTTTATTTTGTTTTAGACTAAATCGCCATCAAAATAAGACTCAATACACAAATCCACATACCAGAAAGTCCGATGGAAATTCCGATGTAATTTTTTGCGCGCACATTGAAAAGTGTTGTGAAACTAAAACAAATAATGAATATCCAGTGCCATAACATGCTGAAATTCAGTCCGACATTTTGGATAATCATATCGATTGAAATATACATAACGGCGAGAACCAAAATGGCGATAATCGCAGTTTGGAACCCTTTACTTGGTTTCTTCTTCATTTATATCCTTCTTACTTCGTTTCCATTCGGTTGAACACAACTTCATACATGTCGTTACCGTAGTTTAGCGAACGTTTTACACGTGAAATCGTTGCGGTGCTTGCACCTGTTTCTGCTTCAATAACATTATATGTTTTTCCTTCTGAAAGCATTTTAGCAACTTGGAAGCGTTGTGACATCGACTGAATTTCATTCACAGTGCAGACATCATCAAAGAAAGCATAACATTCTTCAAGCGTTTCGAGCTTTAAAATACCATTAAAAAAAGCATCCAAACCTTCCCCACGAATCTTTTCTATTTGCATATTTAGATAACCTCCGTTCCTCTACTTGTACTTTCATATTTTAACGTACCAACGCATGAAAAAGCAACTACTTTATTTCTGTAAAAGGGAAAAGCGGATTTGCCAAATCGCTCATCCGCTTGTTTTATCTTATTCAGCTTTCGCACCTATGTCAATTCGGTAGAAGAAATTTGGATTGTCTAGTTTCTTCATTTCCGCATATAAAATTTGACGTGCTTCTTTCATTGTATTTGCAAAAGTTTGAAGAAGGAGTACTCGGCCACCATTTGAAATGAGATTGCCGGCAGTGTCCAATTTTGTTCCAGCATGATAGATTGCGATTTCTGGGCTGACTTGGTCAAGGCCGGTTAGCAATTGGCCGGTTTCGTATTGTTCGGGGTAGCCCTTGCTTGCAAGGACGATGCCGAGGTGAATACCTGCTTTTTTAAAGCGTACGTCGGGAGTCTCATTTTTTAGAAGTGCGAAGATGAGCTCGGCGAAGTCGCTTTCTAGGCGCGGGAGGACGACTTGCGTTTCTGGGTCTCCGAAGCGCGCATTAAATTCGATGACTTTCGGACCTTCATTTGTGGCAATCAAGCCGGCGTAAAGGATACCTCGGAACTCACGCCCTTCTTCGACCATTCCTTTTGCTGCGGGAAAAAGAATCGTTTGAATGGCTTCTTCGACCAATTTTTCTGGTATATGTGGAACGGGTGAATAGGCGCCCATTCCGCCTGTGTTTGGGCCTTTGTCGCCGTCATAGGCGCGTTTGTGATCCTGGGCGATGGGCATCGGATAGACTTCTTCGCCGTTTACAAAGGCCATGAGGGAAAATTCTTCGCCTTCTAAAAATTCTTCGATGACGACTTTTTGTGAGGCTTCACCGAATCGTTCTTCTAGCATCATTTCCTTTAATGCGAGTACGGCTTCTGGCATCGTCATTGCGACAGCAACGCCTTTTCCGGCGGCAAGTCCGTCCGCCTTAATCACAATGGGGACTCCTTTTTCCTCCAAATAGGCTTTCGCTTCTTTGTACTTGGTGAAGGTCTTCGAGTTTGCGGTTGGAATCGCGTATTTTTGCATGAACTGTTTGGCGAAATCTTTGCTTCCTTCGATGAGAGCGGCGGCTTTTGTTGGACCGAACGCGAGCAAACCAGCTTCTGTGAAAGCATCCACTACGCCTGATAAAAGCGGGATTTCTGGGCCGACGACCGTAAATGCGACGGCTTCTTCTTGCGCGAAGTGAATTAGTGCTTTAGCGTTTTTTTCTTGAATGTCCACGCAGTGCACGCCGCTGTTTTTCATGCCGTCATTTCCTGGGGCACAAAAAACGGTGTCAACGTCACGCGAGGAAAGAAGTTTTTGACAGATGGCATGTTCTCGGCCACCACTACCAATTACGAGTACTTTCATCTTTTCACTTCCTTTTTAATGTTTAAAGTGACGAACTTGTGTTGTAACCATTGCAATACCGTGTTTATTTGCCATTTCAATGGAATCCGCATCTTTAATCGAGCCGCCTGGTTGAATGATTGCGGTAATGCCGGCTTCTGCTGCAGCAAGAACCGTGTCATTCATTGGGAAGAAAGCATCGCTCGCTAGTACTGCCCTCTGTGCGTTCACGCCAGCTTGACTTAGCGCAATTTTTGCCGCGCCGATGCGATTCATCTGTCCAGCGCCGACACCGAGCGTCTGGCTAGCGTTTCCGACAACAATCGCGTTTGACTTCACATGTTTCACAATTTTCCACTGCACAAGAAGCGCGCGCATCTCCTCGTCAGTCGGTGCTTTTTCCGTCACAACCGTAAACGTCTCGGGATCAGCCACAAAAGTATCACTATCTTGGACAAGCAAGCCGCCGTTCACAGACGTTTTTTCCAAGCTCGGCGCAAAACTCGACATGTCGACCGAAAGCAAACGGATATTTTTCTTTTTGGTTAAAATAGCTAACGCGGCGTCAGAAAAACTTGGCGCAACAATGATTTCCAGAAAGATTTCACTTAGCTTTTGCGCAGTTTCCACGTCAACCTCACGATTTAGCGCGACAATGCCACCAAAAATCGAGGTTTCATCCGCCTCGTACGCCTTTTCATACGCCTCAAAAATCGTCGTACCGACACCAACGCCGCATGGGTTCATATGTTTCACGGCCACTGCTACAGGTTCTGTGAATTCGGCTGCAATTTTAAGCGCAGCGTCTGTATCGCGAATGTTGTTGTAGGATAGCTCTTTGCCGTGGAGCTGTGAAGCGTGTGCCACACTATGAACGTCCGCCAGTGGTTCTTCGTAAAAAGCCGCCTTTTGGTGCGGGTTCTCACCGTAGCGTAAACTTTCTTTTAGGTCATATGTTAGCGTGAGCTTTTCAGGGAATTCCTCTTCCGTCAAGAAGCCCGCGATTAGCGCATCATAGGAAGCCGTATGGCGGAACACTTTTGCGGCAAGTTTCGCACGAGTTTCGGGTGTCACGCTGCCGTTTTCAAGTTCAGCTAAAACAGGCGCGTAGTCGGCCGCATCAACTAAAACCGTCACCGCCTGATAGTTTTTGGCCGCCGAACGGAGCATCGAAGGGCCACCGATGTCGATATTTTCAATGGCTTCGCTAAGTGCCACATCAGGTTTCGCAATCGTTTCTTGGAAGGGATATAAATTGACGCAAACTAAATCGATCGGCTGGATACCGTGTCGTTTAGCCTCATTCACATGCGTTTCTAGGTCACGCCGAAATAAAAGGCCACCGTGAATCATCGGGTGGAGGGTTTTCACGCGTCCGTCTAGCATTTCTGGAAACTCCGTCACCGCTTCAATTCCGGTGGTTAAAACGCCGTTTTCCTCCAAAATTTTCTTCGTTCCGCCAGTTGAAATAATCTCAAAGTCAAGTTGTACGAGTGCCTTCGCGAAGGCTACCACGCCTTCTTTGTCCGACACACTAATGAGCGCTCTTTTCATTTATTTAAACTTCCCCTCTACTAAATTTTTCACCACTTTGGGGTAAAAGATATGTTCGATTTCGTGAATTTTCGCCGTGAGTGACGCCTCCGTATCTGTTGCAAGGATTGGAATGCTTTCGCGTGCAATCACTTCGCCCGTATCCATGCCCGCATCTACAAAATGTGCGGTGACGCCCGTCTCGTCTGCCCCGTCTGAAAGCGCCTGTAAAATCGCATCTTTGCCCGGATATTTCGGCAAAAGTGACGGGTGCAAATTGACAATTTTATTCGGATACTGGTCGAGTAGCGTTTCGCCGATGAGGCGCATGTAGCCAGCCAAGACGATAAAGTCTACCTGTTTCGCTTCTAGCTCGGCTAAAATGGCGGTTTCAAATTCCGCTTTATTCGCGTAAGCTTTCGGCTCAAACAGAAATGTCGGCACGCCAAATTGCTTGGCCCTCTCGAGCACCCCGGCGCCCGCTTTATCACAGACGAGCAGGACGATTTTATCCCCGACATCGCTTTTCATGAGCGCTTCGAAATTCGTTCCCGAACCTGTTGCAAAGACGGCGATATTCATTTCGTTTCGCCCCCAATAAATGTGACGGCTACCGTTTGTTTCTCCGTGACGCGCCCAATTTTATAAGCCGGCTCGCCTAGCTCCTGCAATACATGTAAAACGTTCGCCGCTTCATTTTCTGGAACTGCTAGCACCATGCCAATTCCCATGTTGAAGATGTTATACATTTCCATTTCATCTAACTGGCCGCGCATTTTAAGGCTACTGAAAATCGGCAGTTCAGGCCAAGAGCCACATTTAATTTCCGCCGCCAAATTTTCGTTTAGCATTCTCGGCAAGTTTTCAATAAAGCCGCCGCCCGTGATGTGCGCAATGCCATTCACCTTGCTTTGCTTTAAGACTTCTAAAACAGGCTTTACGTATATTTTTGTCGGTTCTAACAAGTAGTCCACAAGTTCCCCGTCTGGGAGTTCTGGAAGCTTGGCATTCAATTTTAGAGCGCCATCTTTGAAGTAGATTTTTCGAACGAGCGAGTAGCCATTGCTATGAATGCCGCTTGAAGGAAGCCCAATTAAAACGTCACCCGCCTGAACGGCATCAGCCTGAATCAATTTGCTTTTTTCAACAGCGCCAACAGTAAAGCCAGCTAAATCGTAATCGTCCGCCGCATACATATCGGGCATTTCAGCGGTTTCCCCGCCGATAAGCGCGCACCCTGAAAGCTCGCAGCCAGTCGCCACACCTTTCACAATTTGTTCCATTTTGGACGGCGTGTTTTTCCCTGTCGCAATATAATCTAAAAAGAAAAGTGGCTCGGCGCCTTGTGCGAGTATATCGTTTACACACATAGCAACGCAGTCAATCCCAATTGTATCGTGTTTTCCAGCAGAGATCGCCACAGCGAGTTTTGTTCCAACACCATCTGTGCCTGATACTAAAACAGGTTCTTTTAATGCGAGCTCACTTAAATCAAACATACCACCAAAAGAGCCAAGTGCGCCCATAACGCCTAATCGCTCTGTCCGCGCAACATGTTTTTGAATGCGTTCCACGACTTCGTAGCCTGCATGGACATCAACGCCTGCCTTACTGTATGCATTTTCCACTTTTTAACACTTCCTCGTTTTATTTTTTTTGATCTTCTAGGCTTTTCAAATACTCCGCTTCATAATCATATAAATCAGTTGGATAGTCGCCGTTAAAATACGCCATACATAAACCGCCGTACGGCTCATTCGGATAAGGTTTGCCGACTGCTTCCACAAGCCCCTCTTCACTTAAATAAGTGAGCGAATCAGCGCCGATAATTCGGCAAATTTCATCGACACTATGGTTTGCCGCAATGAGTTCGTTGCGTGTTTGAATATCAATGCCGTAAAAACACGGGAACGCAAGGGGCGGGGAAGCAATTCGGACGTGCACTTCTCTGGCGCCAGCTTCGCGCAGTAGTTGAACAATACGCTTACTCGTTGTTCCGCGCACAATGGAATCGTCAATCATGACGACACGTTTACCTTCAACGACACCGCGAACCGCCGACAATTTCATGCGCACCCCTTGTTCCCTTAGCTCCTGTGAAGGCTCAATGAACGTTCTGGCCACGTACCTATTTTTAATCAAACCGAGCTCGTAAGGTAACCCAGATTCCTCCGCGTAACCGATTGCCGCTGAAATGCTCGAATCAGGTACACCTGTCACGACATCAGCGTCCACGAAAGCTTCCTGTGCGAGCCGTTTGCCACTACGCTTTCTCGCCGAGTGCACGTTAATCCCCGCAATATTTGAGTCGGGGCGTGCAAAATAAATGTACTCCATGCTACAAATCGAGTGCTTGACTTCTTTGGTGAAAACGTCAATGTGAAGTCCGTCATCATCAATCACAATGAGTTCGCCTGGTTCAACGTCACGGACAAATTCTGCACCTACCGTTTCAAACGCGCATGTTTCCGATGCAACGACGTAACTGTCGCCAATCCGGCCAATCGAAAGCGGACGGAAGCCGTTCGGATCTAGTGCGGCAATCATCGCATGTTCCGTAAGAAGCATATAGGCAAAGCCGCCTTTCACACGGTTTAGCGCCACTTTCAAATCTTGAATGAAGTCCCCCGTCTGACTGCGCTTAATCAGATGCGCCAGCACTTCCGTATCCGAACTCGTTTGGAAAATCGCCCCTTCTTTTTCCAGTTCCGCACGTAGCGATGAAGCGTTAATTAAATTGCCGTTATGCGCAAGCGCCAATGAAGAGTTTTGAAAGTGGAACAAAAACGGCTGCACATTGCCTAAACTTTTGCCTCCTGCCGTCGCATATCGCACATGCCCAATTGCCCCCGTTCCTTTTAACCCATCAAGCTCTCCGTGTTTAAAAACGTCCGCAAGCAACCCTAAATTCCGGTGCCCCTTAAGCGTCAGACCGTCCGTTGACACAATCCCAGCGCCTTCTTGCCCGCGGTGTTGCAAACTGTGCAAGCCGTAATACGTAATTTCCGCAGCAGCCGGGTGATTCCAAACGCCAAAAATTCCACATTCCTCGTTCAAACCTTTTATTTCAGCAAGCATGGCAAAGCCCCTTCCCAAATTTCGCGCAAACTTTCCGTAGATACAACCACTTCTTCTTTTTTGGAAGAAATCATTAGCACAGCGTCTTCCGTCACCACTCCAACTTCATGCACATTTTTGTTCGCGAAAATTTCCTCAAATTTCGCTTTGTCCGCTTGTTTCACCGACACAATAAAACGAGATTGTGACTCACTGAAAATCATTTCAAGTTCAAATGGCACAGCCACTTTCGCCCCGTAATTGCCTTTAAATGCCGCCTCCGCGAGTGCCACTGCAAAACCGCCTTCTGAAATATCATGCGCACTTTGAACAAGTCCAGCTTGAATCGCTTGAAGTACCCCCGCCTGGTTCGCCTGTTCCACATCTAAATCAAGCCGCGGAGCACGCCCAGAAATCTTACCTTGCAAGAGCTTTTGCAGTTCCGAGCCATTATATTCAGCGAAAGTGTCACCGACCAAATAAATCGCATCACCTGCCGCCTTAAAATCTTGCGTCGTAATATCTTTTATATTTTCAACCAAACCAACCATACCAATTACTGGTGTCGGGTAAATCCCCGTGCCGTCCGTTTCATTATACATCGACACATTCCCCGAAATAACTGGTGTATCAAGCGCAAGACACGCCTTACTAATGCCGTCTGCCGCTTTCTCAATCTCCCAGAAAATTTCCGGTTTGTCCGGATTTCCAAAATTAAGGCCGTCCGTAATCGCAAGCGGTTTTGCACCACTCGCCACAATATTACGCGCCGCCTCGCTTACTGCAATCGCACCACCAAGCTCCGGGTCAAGATACAAATACCTTGAATTGCAATCCGTCGTCATCGCAATCGCCTTCTCCGTTCCACGCACACGTACAACCGCCGCATCACTACCCGGCACAACCGCCGTACTCGTGCGCACTTGGTAATCATATTGCTCATAAATATACCGCTTACTCGCAATTGTCGGTTGAGCCAAAAGCTTTTCCCAAGTTTCTTTTAGGTTTAAAAGATTAGGCCGAAATGGCGTTTCATTTTGAAACTCTTGGTAACGTTTTGGTTCACTTGACGGTTTGTGATAAACCGGTGCATCTTCCGCAAGAGCATCAACCGGCACACTCGCCACAACTTCCCCGTGATGAATAATCGTGTACATTTTATCATCCGTCACTTCGCCAATTGTCACCGCATGCAAGCCGTAACGCTCAAACAATGCTACAATTTCCGCCTCATGACCGCGCTTCACACATAAAAGCATCCGCTCCTGCGACTCCGAAAGCAGCATTTCATACGCGGACATATGCGTTTCCCGTTGCGGCACATCGTCCATCACAAGACGCAGACCAGTTCCCGCCTTCGATGCCATCTCCGAACTCGAACTCACAAGTCCCGCTGCCCCCATATCTTGAATCCCAACTAAAATATCCGCATGCTTCTGAATGACTTCCAAACAAGCCTCTAAAAGCAGTTTTTCCATAAACGGATCGCCAACTTGAACCGCTGAACGCTGCTGTTCGCCTTCCTCACTAAATTCCACCGAAGCAAACGTCGCCCCGTGAATTCCGTCACGCCCCGTTTTGGCGCCAACGTACATGACCGGATTGCCAACACCAACTGCTTGCCCTTTTTGAATATCTTCTTTTTTGATTAAACCCACACACATGGCGTTGACCAGCGGGTTCTTCGAGTAGCACGTTTCAAATTGTACCTCGCCCCCAACCGTCGGAATCCCAATTGAGTTTCCGTAACCTGCAATGCCTGCCACAACTTCATTTACCAAGTATTTCGTATGCGGATTATTTAGTTCGCCGAAACGAAGTGAGTTCAGCATCGCAATTGGACGAGCGCCCATCGAAAACACATCGCGAATGATTCCGCCGACTCCAGTTGCCGCACCTTGATATGGCTCCACGTATGACGGGTGGTTATGACTCTCCACTTTAAAAGCCACGCCTAGTCCGTCCCCAATGTCAACAATTCCAGCTCCCTCACCCGGGCCTTGTAAGACTTGCTGCCCTTCTGTTGGGAATTTTTTCAAAACCGGTTTGGAAGTTTTATAACTACAGTGCTCCGACCACATGACCGAGAAGAGGCCTGTTTCGGTGTAGTTCGGCTTGCGCCCGAGAATGGAAACGATTAAATCGAATTCGCTATCCGTTAAACCCATTTCCTGATATATTTTTTGCTGTGCGATTTGGTCCATCGTTGGTTCATTTGCTAGCACTTTCGCTCGCCTCCTTCATAGAACTGACAATCGATTGAAATAATTTCAAGCCGTCCACACCGCCGACAATTTCTTCGACAGCTCGCTCTGGATGTGGCATCATGCCAAGCACGTTGCCGCGTTTATTCACAATACCAGCGATATTCGCCGCGCTACCATTTGGATTTTCAGCCGCATACGTAAAGACAATTTGCTTGTTCGCCTGAAGTTCCGCAAGCGTTTCTGCATCGCAATAATAATTGCCTTCCCCGTGTGCCACGGGAATTTGGATTTCTTCACCAGCTTGATAGCTAGACGTAAAAAGCGTATCCGCATTCTCAACTTGAAGCGGCAACGTTTTACAAACAAAATGCAAATTGCGATTCCGAATGAGCGCGCCTGGCAACAAGCCGCATTCCGTTAAAATTTGAAATCCGTTACAAACGCCTAGAACGGGACGCCCCTCTTCCGCAAAACGCATCACTTCTTTCATAATATTCGCAAATTTAGCGATGGCGCCCGTGCGTAAATAGTCCCCGTATGAAAAGCCACCCGGAAGAAGTACCGCATCAAATCCAGCAAGCGACTTTTCAGCGTGCCACACGTATTCGGCTTCCTCACCTAGCACATCTCGGATAGCATGAAGCATATCTAAATCGCAATTTGACCCCGGAAACTGAATCACAGCAAATTTCATTCTTATGCCTCCTCAATTTCGTAACGATAATCTTCCATCACTGGATTCGTTAACAATTTATCACAAAGTTCATCCAACATAACGCGTACATCACGGTCCGTTTTTTCAACTTGAAGCTCCATATATTTTCCAATCCGAACGTCCTGAACACTCGCATACCCCATACTAATAGCCGCCTCGTTCACCGCGTCCCCTTGCGGATCAAGCACACTTTTCTTTAACGTCACATAAATTTTCACATTATACATTACTTCATGACCTCCTCAAGTCGCGATAAAACTTCATCATAAACTGTAATTAAATTCCCAATATTCCGACGAAAGACATCCTTATCGAGCCTCTCCCGCGTCTCTTTATCCCAAAGTCGGCACGTATCCGGCGAAATCTCATCCGCAAGCAAAATCTGACCTGCCGCATCGCGTCCAAATTCAAGTTTAAAATCAACAAGCGTAATCCCCATTTTTTCAAAAAGTTCCTGTAATTTACCGTTCACTTGAAGCGCGAGAGCCTTAAGCGTTTCAATTTCCTTCCTATCGCAAGCACCGAGAAAAACAACGTGGTCATCATTGATGAAAGGATCGTCTAGTGCATCATTTTTAAAATAAAATTCCACAATCGGCGTATCAATAAGTTCCCCCTCGTCCCTGCCAAGCCTTTTCGCAAGACTACCCGCAAGCACATTTCGCACCACCACTTCCAGTGGAATGATGTCCACCTTTCGAATCAATTGTTCCGTTTCAGAAATTTGTTCAATAAAGTGACTCGGAATTCCCTCGTTTTTCAAATAACGAAAAATAAGCGAAGTAATGTTGTTATTGCGTATTCCTTTTCCCGCAAAAACTTCTTTCCTTCCGCCGTTTAATGCCGTTGCATCATCTTTATATTTCGCACGGAGCACATCCGCTTTTTCTGTCGTAAAAAGTTCCTTCGCTTTGCCTTCGTAAATGAGTTCGTCTGTCACTTAAAATCTCTCCTTTTGAAAAAAGTAGCCTCACTCGCCTAATAAAAGACGAGCAAGTCGTATTTTAAAGCCCTAAACGGTTAAAAATTAAATCTACATTTTTAAGATGATAGTGATAATCAAAGCAGTCATCAATCTCTTTTTCCGAAAGTAATGCGGTAATTTTCGGCTCATTTTCCACAAGCGTTCTGAAAGACGTTTTCGTTTCCCACGCTTCCATCGCTTTTGGTTGAACCGTATCATATGCCTCTTCCCTCGCCATTCCTTTATCAATTAAAGAAAGTAAGACGCGCTGTGAATAAATTAGACCTAGCGTCGCATCCATATTTCGCTTCATATTGTCAGGAAATACCGACAAATTTTTCACAATGTTTCCAAAGCGACTTAAAATATAATCAAGTAAAATGGTCGCATCCGGTAAAATAATTCGCTCCGCCGAGCTATGTGAAATATCGCGTTCATGCCATAGCGGCACATTTTCATACGCCGTCATCATATGTCCGCGAATTACGCGTGCAAGCCCCGTCACGTTTTCCGAGCCAATCGGATTACGCTTATGCGGCATCGCCGAACTCCCTTTTTGGCCTTTCGCAAAAGCTTCCTCCACTTCACGAACTTCACTTTTCTGAAGGCCACGCACCTCAACCGCAAATTTTTCAACAGACGTTGCAATTAAAGCAAGTGTTGCGACATATTCCGCATGTCTGTCGCGCTGCAGTGTCTGCGTGGAAATTGGTGCCGGCGTAGTGCCTAAGTGCTTACAAACATATTCTTCGACAAAAGGGTCAATATTCGCGTACGTGCCAACCGCACCAGAAATCTTACCAAATTCAACGCCCTTCGCCGCATAATCAAATCGCTCTAAATTACGCTTCATTTCCTCATGCCAAAGTGCAAGTTTCAACCCGAATGTCGTCGGCTCCGCATGAACGCCGTGTGTTCTACCCATCATGACCGTGTTTTTATGTTCCCGAGCTTTGTCAGCCAAAATTTGAATGAAGTTTTCCAAATCTTTACGTAAAATTTCATTCGCTTGTTTTAATAAGTAAGAGTTTGCTGTATCCACCACATCCGTTGACGTTAAGCCGTAGTGCACCCATTTACGTTCAGCACCAAGCGTTTCAGAAACCGCACGTGTAAAAGCCACCACATCATGACGCGTTTCAAGCTCAATCTCTTTAATCCGTTCAACATCGAATGTCGCATGCTCGCGAATTTTAGCTACATCCGCTTTTGGAATATCGCCAAGCTCTGCCCATGCCTCACAAGCTAAAATTTCAACTTCAAGCCAAGCCTTAAAGCGATTTTCCTCCGTCCAAATTTTGCCCATTTCCTCTCTCGTATAACGTTCAATCATGCGCCTTTAGTCCTCCATCTATTTCCAAATTTTCGTTTCTTCTAAATCAATTAATACAGCGCTTGGATCATTCGCTAAAATCGTAATATGCCCCATTTTGCGGTCGCGCTTCGCTTCTTTTTTCCCGTAATAGTGCACATACCAACGCGAATAATCACCCATCTGTTCATTTACGCCTTCCACATGCTGCCCTAAAATGTTAATCATGACTGCTGGCTTAATCAATTCCGGCTTTAAAAGCGGCAAGCCAACAATTGCCCGAATATGCTGCGTAAACTGCGAAATATTACATGCTTCAATCGTATAGTGCCCCGAATTATGCGGTCTAGGCGCGAGCTCATTCACATATAGCGCACCAGACGCTGTCACAAACATTTCAACCGCCAAAACGCCTTCTAAGCTTAAAAACTCGGCCAATTTCACAGCAATGGCTTGCGCCTCCTCGTGGACATCGGCTTCTAGTTTTGCCGGCACAACGGATGTATGCAAAATATTATTGCGATGCACATTTTCACTTACTGGAAAGGTTTCAATTTGCCCCGCAGCATTTCGAGCTACAACAACAGAAACTTCTTTTTCAAACGGAATAAAAGCTTCGAGCACACACGAACCATATTTTAACACTGGAAGGGTTTTATCCACATCTGCCTCACTACGGAGAATAACTTGACCTTTTCCATCATATCCGCCCCGCGCCGTTTTCACAACAGCTGGATAGCCAATACTTTTAATCTGTTCCAAAATATCCTCTTTATCAACAACAACCGCATAAGGAGCAATGTTCACATTCACAGACTCCAAATATGCTTTCTCTAAAATCCTATCTTGCGTAATCGACAAAAGCTCAGAGCCTTGCGGAACTTTCACCATATCTTCCACTTTTGCAAGTGCTCCGTAATCTACATTTTCAAACTCATACGTCACGACATCTGACTTCGCCGCGAGCTCGCGTAACGCCTTAATATCATCATATTCCGCCACAATCTGTTCATCACAAACCTGGCCACAAGGCGAATCAAAAGTTGGGTCTAAAACAATCACCCGATACCCCATCGCTTTCGCACTAAGTGTCATCATTCTGCCTAGTTGTCCACCGCCAATTATGCCAATTGTGCTATTCGGTAATAAAAATGTGTTATTCAAGTTTATCACTACTTTCTAGTACAGTTTCCTCTAGTGTAGCACGTCTTTTCGCTAATCGGCTAGCAATTAAATCATTAGAAATTGATAAGATTTGTGCAGCCAGTAAACCAGCATTCACAGCACCGCTCTCACCAATTGCAACCGTAGCAACTGGCACACCAGCTGGCATTTGTACAATTGAAAGAAGTGAATCCATTCCATTCAGCGCCTTCGATTTAACCGGCACACCAATAACAGGTAACGTCGTCTTCGCCGCAACCATTCCTGGTAAATGCGCCGCTCCGCCAGCACCTGCAATAATCACTTTTATTCCATTTTCTCGCGCCGCCTCCGCATAACGAAACATTAAATCAGGCGTACGATGCGCCGAAACAACCTTCTTCTCATAAGAAATCTCCAGCTCATCCAGTATCTCACAAGCCTTTCGCATCGTTTCAAAATCCGAGATACTCCCCATGATGACACCAACATCCGCAGACATTTACGGCTCAACTCCTTCTATAAAAGTGAATTTCCGTTTCAACACCTTAATTCTAACAATACAAACCTTAATTGTCAATTAAAAATCGAACGTTTTTATACTTCTAAAACCGAACGTTCGGTTTTTGCTTAATTATAAAAAAGTCCCGCCAACCAGCAGGACTTCACTTCATTCGTTTTCGCACACTCTTAACCCAAAATCCACCATGAATTTGTTTCGGCTCTGAAGAAACAATAAATGCCTTTTCATCAATCGCCACAATTTCCTTATAAAGCTTCCGTTCATTTTTCCGTGGTGTCAAAATCTCGAGCATCATCCGCTCACCATCTCGACCATTCGCAAGCCAACTTGTCACCCCGTAACCCAAATCCCGAATCTGGTTCGGCAAATCCAAATTGTACTCCTGCGTAATCACGTTCACCGTAATATAACCTAACGCCAAACGTTCCTCGATTTTCATACCGATAAACAATCCCACGCCAAATCCGACTGCATATGCAATCACATTCGCGATATTATTTAAGTTATCAAGCACCAAACTAAGCGCCACCACGTACACAACCATTTCAATAACGCTCACAAAAGCCGCCAAATAACGATATCCCTTCATTGTTAGCAACAATCGCACCGTTGAAATCGCGACATATAAAATGTTCACAATAAAAATTGTAAGCACAATACCAATTGCCCCATGAACCATCCTAATCCCCACTTCCTTTAAAACCAAACAGACTTACCTACTTATCCATTCTACACTATCCCTATTCCATTTTAAATACCACCTTAAACACTTTCTAAAAAAAAGTATTAAAAAAAGGCTCAGAAAATTTCTGAGCCTTCCAATTGCCCGGCAGCGACCTACTCTCACAGGGGGAAGCCCCCAACTACCATCGGCGCAGAGAAGCTTAACTACCGTGTTCGGGATGGGAACGGGTGTGACCTTCTCGCCATAACTACCAGACAATGAAA